>NZ_JAPCZO010000030.1:0-90090 GCF_025941625.1 Rhizobium acaciae | reverse complement strand
TGCGGCGGAGCGGGGCGAATGGCTCTGCCGCCGATCCGCATCTCGTGCCCGGGTCTAGTAGCGCTACCAGATATGGCCGTGAACGAAAGGCGAAAACGATGGCGTGAGCGATTCGTCTCCGATTCGTTCAGGCTTTGGTCGGGAGGTTAATTTCGGGCGCATTTCTGCCTGTTCAAAATCGGGCGAAGATCGTCACTCGCGACGGCGAAATGCGAACAGGAGAGAGTCTCACGATTCAGCATCTAGTGGGAAAAAGCGATTCAAAATCAACACTTAGCCGTGAACAAAAGCTGAATCAGTGTGAGTCATCGATTCGTCGCTGATTCGTTCTCACGCTGTTCCGAATCGGAAATTCGGGCGTTCCGCGAGACTCGCAAAGGTCGTAATCCCCGAGCCATTTTGAAATCTGCCCTTGCGTTTGCGGCAACAGCTGTCCATGTGTTGTCCAGCTTCCATCGAGGAGCCGAGATTTTCCTGGGGCCACCCCGCCTCATTTGCATGGACCCATGACTCTGACTTCGCAGCCGATGATTCTGAGTGGGCGCGGTGTGACCGCGGTGCTTGGACCAACCAATACCGGCAAGACCCATTATGCCATCGAGCGCATGGTCGCGCACGGGACCGGCGTGATCGGCCTGCCGCTCCGGCTGCTGGCGCGCGAGGTCTATACGCGGGTGGTCGAGAAGGTCGGCGCGCACAACGTGGCGCTGGTGACCGGCGAGGAAAAGATTTCGCCGCCCAATGCGCGTTTTTCCGTCTGTACGGTCGAGGCGATGCCGCGCGAGACCAAGGCCGCCTTCGTCGCGATCGACGAGGTGCAGCTCGCCGGCGATCTCGAGCGCGGCCATATATTCACCGACCGCATCCTGCATCTTCGCGGCCGCGAGGAAACGCTGCTGCTCGGTGCGGCGACGATGCGGCCGATCCTGCAGCAGCTCTTGCCCGGCATCACTATCGTCGAGCGGCCGCGGCTTTCGCATCTTTTCTATGCCGGGCAGAAGAAGATCACACGGCTGCCGCAGCGCTCGGCCATCGTCGCCTTCTCCGCCGACGAGGTCTATGCCATCGCCGAGCTCATCCGCCGGCAGCGCGGCGGCGCTGCGGTCGTGCTCGGCGCACTCAGCCCGCGCACCCGCAATGCGCAGGTGGCGCTTTATCAAGCGGGCGACGTCGAATATCTGGTGGCGACCGATGCGATCGGCATGGGCCTCAACCTCGATGTCGATCACGTCGCCTTTGCCCAGGATCGGAAATTCGACGGTTACCAGTTCCGCAATCTCAATCCGGGCGAACTCGGCCAGGTCGCCGGGCGCGCCGGGCGGCATGTGCGGGACGGGACCTTCGGCGTCACCGGGCAAGTCTCGCCCTTCGACGACGAGCTGGTGCAGCGCATCGAAGGACACGAATTCGACAACGTCAAGGTTTTGCAGTGGCGGACGACGGAGATGGACTTCTCCTCAATCGCGTCGCTGCGCGCCAGCCTTGAAGCGGGGCCGCGCGTGCCGGGGCTGACGCGGGCGCTGCCTGCGGTCGACCAGCAGGCGCTGGAACAGCTTTCGCGTTATCCCGAGGTCATCGATCTCGCCGACAGGCCGGCGCGCGTCGAAAAACTCTGGGAGGCTTGCGCGCTTCCCGACTATCGGCGTATCACCCCAGCACAACATGCCGATCTTATCTCGACCCTCTTTTCCGATCTCGTCCGCTATGGCACGGTGAATGAGCAGTTTCTTGCGGAGCAGGTTCATCGCTCCGATCGAACAGATGGCGAAATTGACACGCTTTCGGCGCGAATCGCGCAGATAAGGACCTGGACCTACGTTTCGAATCGGCCCGGTTGGCTTGCCGATCCGACACACTGGCAGGAAAAGACGCGGGAAATCGAAGATCGATTGTCCGACGCGTTACATGAAAGGTTGACGAAACGCTTTGTTGATCGCAGGACATCTGTGCTCATGAAGCGCCTGAGAGAGAATGCGATGCTGGAAGCTGAAATCAGTGTGAATGGCGATGTCTTCGTTGAAGGACATCATGTAGGGCAGTTGAGCGGATTCCGTTTCACGCCGGTGGCGGGAACGGACGGGCCGGATGCCAAGGCGGTTCAGGCTGCGTCGCAGAAGGCGCTCGGGCTCGAGTTCGAAGCCCGCGCGGCCCGGATGCATGCCGCCGGCAACAGCGATCTGGTGATCGGTTCGGATGGGTTGATCCGTTGGCTGGGCGACCCGGTGGCGCGGCTTTCGGGCAGCGATCACATCATGCGTCCGCGCGTGATCCTGCTGGCCGACGAACAATTGACGGGTAATGCCCGCGATCACGTCGCCGCCCGCATCGAGCGCTTCGTCAATCATCATATCAGCACGGTGCTGAAGCCGCTCGACGACCTGTCGCGCGCCGAAGACCTGCAGGGTCTTGCCAAGGGGCTTGCCTTCCAGCTCGTCGAGAATCTCGGAGTGCTGTTCCGCCGCGACGTGACCGAGGAGGTGAAGTCGCTGGACCAGGAGGCCCGTGCCTCCATGCGCCGCTACGGCGTGCGTTTCGGCGCCTATCATATCTTCGTTCCCGCACTTCTGAAGCCGGCGCCGGCCGAACTCATCACGCTGCTCTGGGCGCTGAAGAACGATGGCCTCGACAAGCCGGGCTACGGCGATCTCATTCCGGTGCTCGCCGCCGGCCGCACCTCCGTAGTCACCGATCCGAGCTATGAGCGGATGTTCTACAAGCTCGCCGGCTTCCGTTTCCTCGGCAAGCGCGCCGTGCGCATCGACATCCTGGAACGGCTTGCCGATATCATCCGTCCGCTGCTGCAATGGAAGCCCGGTCAGAACAACCGCCCGGAGGGCGCCTATGATGGCCGTCGTTTCACGACGACGACAGCGATGCTGTCGATCCTCGGTGCGACGCTCGAGGACATGGAAGAAATCCTCAAGGGTCTCGGCTATCGCGCCGATGCCGTGAAGGCGGAAGAAGCATCAGTCCATCTTGCGGCGCAGGATGCGGCCTCAGTGCCTGCCGCCAGCGTACAAACGCCTGCGGAAGAGACAGCCGAGAAGGCTGATCACGACGATGCCGATGGCGCCGCGGAAGAGACTGCTGCCGAACCATCCGCAACTGAGGCGGCTTCGGCGGTCGCCGACGCGCCAGTGACGGAAGCGGTCGAAAGCCTCGCTCCGGCCGAAGCGATCGAGGCACCCGCGCCCGCGGAAGCTTCGGTTGCCGAAGAAACCTCTGCTCCTGCCGAAGCGGTATCCGCTCCCGAGGAAGCAGAAGCCGGCGAGCCGACGGAACCGAAGCCGGTTCTTCTGTGGCGTCTTGGCGGTCGCAACGACAATCAACGCCAGGCGCGCGGCGGGCATGGCGAACGCCGTGGCGGCCAGGGCCAGGAGCGCGGTCAAAACCAGGAGCGCGGCGACCGCAATCGCCGGCCGGGCGGCGGTGAAGGCGGCGAGGGCAATCGTGGCGGCGACGGCCGCGACAACAATCGCCAGAACCGCGGCAAGGAAGGCGGCGGTCGCGATGGTGGCCGGCCGCAGCAGGCAAGAGGCGACCGCAACAACCAGCCACAGGGCGACCAGCCGCGCGGCGACCGGCAGGACCGTGGCGATCGCAAGGATCGCGGCGAGCGTAACGATCGCAACAACAATCGTGGCGGCTCGCAGCCGTTGCGCTTCGAGGCCAAGCCGCCGCGCAAGGAGAAGCCGATCGATCCGGATTCGCCTTTCGCCAAGCTCGCAGCTCTCAAGGAGCAGATGAAGAAGTAATCATGAGCGGGGAGACACAGCCGACAAGCGGTTCGCGCCAGCGCATCGACAAGTGGCTGTTCTTCGCGCGCATGGTGAAGTCGCGCTCGCTGGCGCAGAGCCATATCCAATCGGGCCATGTGCGTATCAACGGCGAGCGTTGCAGCCATCCAAGCCAGATGATCAAGCCGGGCGACCGTATCGAGCTGACACTGGAGCGGCGCGATGTCGTTCTCGTCATGCGCCTTGCCGGCGAACGGCGGGGGCCTTACGAGCAGGCGCGCCTGCTCTACGACGATCAATCCCCGCCACCCGATGAGGCAAAACGTCTCACGCCCTACGAGCAGGCGATCCGCGCGACCGGCGCCGGCCGTCCGACGAAAAAGGAAAGACGTGCGATCGACAGGCTGATGTCGGACGAGGATTAGAAAACTCTGTCTGCGGCGGCGGCTTTTGCAGATCGTTTATCCTTGAAATCCGGCGCTAAAGCCGATAGTGCACTGACAACCTGCCGGAAGCGTGCTTGCCTCCCAAGCCTGCTCACGCTTTGCCTCCGGCACGGGGATAGGCGCGACGTTCCAGGTTGCCCGGCCCCATCCGCATGGAAATCCTGGAGTTCTTCATGACCTATGTCGTGACCGACAATTGCATCAAGTGCAAATACACCGATTGCGTGGAAGTCTGCCCTGTCGACTGCTTCTACGAGGGCGAGAATTTCCTCGTCATCCATCCCGACGAATGCATCGATTGCGGCGTCTGCGAACCTGAATGTCCCGCCGAGGCGATCAAGCCCGATACCGAGCCGGGCCTCGACAAATGGCTGAAAATCAATACCGAATATGCCACGATCTGGCCGAATATCACGGTCAAGAAGGATCCGTTGCCCGAGGCCAAGGACATGGATGGCGAGACCGGAAAATTCGAGAAGTATTTTTCAGAGAAGCCCGGCTCCGGCGATTGAGACAGTGCCTAATTTCGGTCGCCGGATTCAGGCGACCGCGGGGCGAAACGTTTTAAAAGCTGCGTGAGGCATATGGGTGACATGTGTTGCCCGCATGACTCAAGCGAAGCAAATTATTGATTTCCTCATATTTTTATGATAGGTCTCGTCTACTGTTCCATTTGTGGCATGACGCATGCCCAAAACCATCACGAAAGCAAAACAAATCCGTACACGGTTTCCGTGACATATCAACGCTTTGAGCGCCGGGTCCCAAGATCGTGCGCAAGAAGTCTTTGCTTTTGCCCGATGGGACCAGAGTGAAGTCACCCGACGGATACTACCGTCTCACCCGGGCCTGACTGACCCGGCTCCGGCCGCCGCCGGAAGCGTAACAGGGAGTTTTTGAATAGAATGACGACTCAGCAGAAAAAACCTTCTACAGCACGTCACGGCTTCAAGACCGGTGAATCGATCGTCTACCCCGCTCATGGCGTCGGTACCATCACCGCTATCGAAGAGCAAGAAGTTGCCGGCATGAAGCTCGAACTTTTCGTTATCGATTTCGAGAAGGACAAGATGCGTCTGAAGGTTCCGGTCGCGAAGGCGATGAGCATCGGTATGCGCAAGCTTTCGGAAACGGATTTCGTCGAGCGTGCTTTGAAGGTCGTGCAGGGCAAGGCGCGCGTCAAGCGCACCATGTGGTCCCGCCGCGCCCAGGAATATGATGCCAAGATCAATTCCGGCGACCTGATTTCCATCGCTGAGGTCGTGCGCGATCTGTATCGTGCCGAGAACCAGCCTGAACAGTCCTATTCCGAGCGCCAGCTTTATGAGGCCGCGCTCGACCGCATGGCGCGCGAAATCGCCGCGGTCAACAAGATGTCGGAAACCGAAGCCGTCCGCCTCGTCGAGACCAATCTCAACAAGGGTCCGAAGCGCGGCAAGGCCATCGAAGAAGATGATTCACAGGACGAAGCCGCATAAAAGCGACCCTGTTTTTCTGTCAAAAAACCCGGCCTTCGAGCCGGGTTTTTTTATTGGAACTTTTTCCCGACTGCCGCGTTTATCACACGTAATTGCGGACTGCTCGTCGGGCAATGGCCTCACGGGCGAACTGCTATTCCGTCAATGTTCGATGAGGAGCGGATCATGCCTTTTCTATATTGCCCATCCGGCAAGGTGAAGAAACAGATCCTGCCCAGCCGTCTTACCGGCACATGATGAGAAATAGGGCCTCCCCCTGAAAAGTCCAGGGGCGAGGCTTTT
Organism: Rhizobium acaciae; assembly: GCF_025941625.1. NCBI lineage: Bacteria > Pseudomonadati > Pseudomonadota > Alphaproteobacteria > Hyphomicrobiales > Rhizobiaceae > Rhizobium > Rhizobium acaciae. Next base: position 84,147 of record NZ_JAPCZO010000030.1, on the reverse strand, counting down.
ATGCATTCAGAACCCCATTCCATCCGGACAGCGATGTTCCGGAAGATGAGTTTTATTGTTCATTTCAGGGCGAGAGGCCTGTTTCGGGAGATCGAAATGAAGAACATGTCTGCAGATCGGCGCATGATCAAAATCGCGATGGCCGCGCCTTATCTCGCCCGCCAGGAAGAGCACGATCTCGCCACCCGTTGGAAGGATCACGACGACCGCGGCGCGCGCAACCAGATCGCGATGGCCCATATGCGCCTCGTCATATCCATGGCCGGCAAGTTCCGCAATTTCGGCCTGCCGATGAGCGATCTGGTGCAGGAGGGCTATGTCGGTCTGCTCGAGGCCGCCGCCCGCTTCGAGCCGGAACGCGACGTGCGCTTTTCAACCTATGCAAGCTGGTGGATCAGGGCGTCGATCCAGGATTATATCCTGCGCAACTGGTCGATCGTGCGTGGCGGCACCAGTTCGGCGCAGAAGGCGCTGTTCTTCAATCTGCGCCGTCTGCGCGCCAAGCTCGCCAAGGGTGACACGCAGCTGACGCTGCAATCCATTCACCAGGAAATCGCCGCGGCCCTCGGCGTCAGCCTCTCGGATGTGCAGACGATGGATGCCAGGCTTTCCGGCAATGACGCCTCGCTACAGGCGCCTTCGGTCTCCGGCGATGCCGAGAGCGCGGAGAAGATGGACTTCCTCGTCAGCGACGATCCTCTGCCGGATGAGCAGGTTTCCAACATGATCGACGGCGAGCGCCGTCGCGTCTGGCTGGCCTCGGCGCTGAAGCACCTCAACGAACGCGAGATGAAGATCATCAGCGCACGGCGCCTGGCGGAAGACGGCGCCACGCTCGAAGAGCTGGGTGCCGATCTCGGCATCTCCAAGGAGCGCGTGCGTCAGATCGAAAGCCGGGCGATGGAGAAGCTTCGCAGCGCCCTCGTCAGCGCCGACCCGCACATGGCCGCCTACGCCTAAAATTCATTCCCCTCTCCAGCAGCACAGACTGGCCCGGCGCAAGCCGGGCTTTTTTTATTCGGCGATGATCTTGACGCGATCGCCTGTTGCAACGGCTGCACCCGTGGGCAGGGCGTTGATGAGCTTGAAGAGATCGAGCTTGCGGTCTGTGCCCATCATGCGGGCGGCGAGTGTCGAGATATTTTCACCCGGCCGGACGGCGACGACACGGATGCGCAGCGGCTTCAGCGAGGCCGCCTCTGCCGGCGTCATGCGGCGGAAACTCGCGCGCAGCACATTCGCCGTTGGCTCAAGGGCGCCGCTGCCTTTCGGCACGGCGGTCAGGAAACGGAAGATCTGCGAATTGTTGCGGATCACGGTCACATCGAAATCCCAGCGGTCGGCGCTGGCGCGCGCGGTAGCTGCTTCCATGCCGTTGATGGTGACCGGCTGGATGGTCGACGGGTCGAGGCCAGTCACCCAGCCGCTGGATATATAGTTGGTGAGGCTCTGGTTCTGATTGTCGGCGACGCCATCGAAGCGGACGGCGATGTCGTTCGGGCCGGTGGCCATCACCGCTTCGACCTTGTTGTCGATATGGAAATCCGGCGGCACGTCGAAACGGATGCCGAGACCGCCATGCAGGAAGGTCTGGCCGCGCACATAGCCTTCTTCCGGGCTGTCGCCGTAGAGCAGTCCGTCTATGCCGTCGAGATAATAATTGCGACCCTTGTCGCCGACGGAGCCTTCCTGGCCGAAGGCGCGGGCGTGGGTGCGGGCAAGTTCGATGCGCTGGGCCGAATTCGGATGGCTCGACAGGAAGTCGAGGCTCTGATCGGCTTCGGGATCAACCGACATGAACCGACTGTAAGCGGCCATCGAATCGAGGAACCGGGCGGCGGCATAGGGGTCGTAGCCGGCTTCGCCGAGCATACGTACGCCGATGACGTCGGCCTGCAGCTCCTGCTGGCGGGAGAAGGCGGCGAGCCGCAGCTTGCCGCGGGCAAGCGCCTGCTTGCCGGCGATGTCGCTGGAGAGGACCTCGGCGACGACGCGGCTGGCGATGACCTCGGCCTCTTCGCGCTTCTGCCGCTCGATGCCGTGGTTTGCCGTCACGTGGCCCATTTCATGCGACAGCACGGCGGCGACTTCCGAGGCGTCGTTGGCAAGGGCGAGCAGGCCGCGGGTGACGTAGAGATAACCGCCCGGCAGCGCGAAGGCGTTGATCGCCGGCGAATTCAGGATGGTGATGCGGTAGGACTGGCTCGGATTTTCCGACACCGCCGTCAGCGCGCCGGCGATGCGGGCGACGAGGCGTTCGGTTTTGGCGTCCTTGTATTCGCCGCCGTAGCTAGCCACGATGCGCGGATGCTCACGAGCGCCCATCGCCGCGCGCGGATCGTTCTTCTGCACCTCATCGACGATCTGCGGATTGGATGAAGGCGAAACACTGGGCTGATAGGATTGGTCGATCAGCGATTGACAGCCATTCAGCGCCATTGCGAGGGCCGAAAGCAGCATCATGCGACGCGCGAAGCGCCGCGGTGCGGAGATGGCATCACTGGAAAGCGCGGGCGATTTCCACGTCGTCAAGCTGTCCAGTCTGATTCTCCGCATCATGTCGCTGTTTTGCCGGTTTGCCGCAGATTCGGACCGACCGTGGCAAGGGGAACTCAACAGGTGCGCACCCCTGATCTCGCGCTGCACAATCGGCCGATACAAGTTGTTGCTGTAGCTGATTTACGCATCGGTTGCATAGCGAGACTCTGTTTAAATGTGGCGCCGTTGCATTTTAGCAAGCCTCAGGCACTAAGGCTTCCTTTCGCTCGGATGAAATTATGGCGAAAGTTCCGTCACAAAGCCGAGATTCGACGGCGGCACGGAAAAAGAACGGCCCGATTGAAGCAACCGGCTCGATAGCGACAGTCCTGCGAGCAAATTGCAACCCTTGATACAGGCATCGAGAGGGAACGCCTCCTGATGAAGCATTCTCTCGCAGGTAACGATTCGACTATTCGGCGGCTTCCGCCGTCGCCGGTTGCGGCTTCGTCGTCTCGCCGGCGCGGGGCAGTTGTACGGGTTTCAGCATGATGGCGGCGGCAAGGCCGATCAGCGCAATGGCGCAGGAAGTCATGAAGAGCGGCGAGAAAGCGGCGGCATAGGTATCGGCGACGGCCTGGCGGCTCGCTTCGGGAAGAGCGGCTATCATTTTCGGCGTCAGCTGCTTGATATCGGCGACGCCGGGAATGGAGACGCCGACCTTGCCGAGCTCAGAGGCGATGATGGCGCCATAGATGGAGATGGCGATCGAGGCGCCGCCCATGCGCGACAGCGTCACCGAGCCGGTGGCGGCGCCGACGTCGCGGGCGGGTGCTGCATTCTGTACGCCGATGATGGGAACCTGCTGGGCAAGGCCAATGCCGATGCCGTGCAGCATCATGACCGCGCCGATGAAGGCGATCGGCGTTCCGGCGTGGATCTGCGACATCAGCGCAAAGGCGATGGCGCTGCAGGTGAGGCTTGCGATGGCGAAGGGCTTGTAGCGCCCCGTCTTCGAGATGATGCGGCCTGCGGAAAGCGACCCGCAGACGAGGCCGCCGGTCAGAAGGATGAAGAACAGGCCGGCGGCCGACGGCGAAAGGCCGGTCGTGGTCTGAAGGAAGAGAGCGAGATAGTTGACCATGCCGATGGCGATGGCGCCGCCCATGATCGAGATCACCAGGAGCAGGCTGAAGGTCGAATTGCGAAACAGCTGCAGGGGAACGATCGGTTCGGGCGCGCGGCGCTCGACGAACACCCAGGTGACGGCACAGACGACGCCGAAGGCGACGATGCCGATACTCTCAGGCGAGATCAATGCGCCGAACAGTTCGCTGCTGTCGGTGGCAAGCACGATGCTTGTCGTCGTCATTGCAAGCAGGAGCGCACCGGCATAATCGATCTTGGGGCGGCGATGGGGTTTGCGGTACGGCAGCATGAAGGCAAGGCCGGTGAGCACGATGAAGCCGATCGGCACGTTGACGAGGAAAATCGAGCGCCAGCCGAAGAGATCGCTCATCGTGCCGCCGAGCACAGGGCCGATCGCGCCCGATGCCATCAGCACGAGGCTGGAATAGCTTTGGTAGCGCGCCCGCTCGCGCGGCTCGAACAGGTCGGCATTGACGGCAAAGATCGATACCATGATGCCGCCGCCGCCAAGGCCCTGCAGCACGCGGGCGGCGATCAGCGTGTCCATCGAGACCGCCAGCCCGCAGACTGTCGATCCGACGGTGAAGATCATGATCGCGGTCATCATCACGTATTTGCGGCCGAACAGATCGCCGAGCTTGCCGTAGACCGGCATGACGGCGCTGAGCGACAGGAGATAGGCCGAGCCGATCCAGCCGAAGCGCTCGAGATGGCCGAATTCGCCAACGATCGTCGGCAGCGCCGTGGAGACGATCTGATTATCGAGCGTCGCCATGAACATGGCGGTCATCAGGAAGAAGAAGAGGATAAGCCGGCGACGAGGATCCGTCACGAGCGGCGCAGACGCGAGTTGCATGTCCATGGGAGGCATCGTTCCGGGTTGACGTGCTTTTATGTGCTAACAGCATATAGTTGTCAATGGCATATTAATGACATCGGCATATTCAAATTTTGAATCGGCTCTGTTATGGTCCTGTAATGAGCGACGTTCTGACCAAGACCCCTTCTGTGGAGCCGGCCGAGCCGGATCGTGAAAACGTACCGCGTATCGGCCGGAGCATGGCGCGCATGCGGCTGATGACCGGCCGGCGGCTGATCGGCCGGCTGGCGATCCAGAGTGCAGCACCGGGCCTCGAGCTTTCGCATCTCGACGTGCTCGATGCCGTGCGCAGGGCGCAGCCTGCCGGCGAGGTCACGGTCGGGATGATCGCGGAGATGCTGCGCATCGATCCGTCACGGGCAAGCCGGGTGGTGGCCGACATGGTCGGGCGCAACGTATTGCGCCGCGAGGCCTCGCAGGCCGATGCGCGGCGGATCGTCGTCGTCATGACCGAGGTCGGCCAGGACTTGCTTGCCGAGATCGTCGCGCAGAAGCTTGCGATCATTTCCGAGATCGTTTCCGACTGGCCGCAGGAGGATGTCGAGCGTTTCGCAGCGCTTTTCGAGCGCTTCATCGGCGGCTACGAGGCGGTTTTCCTGTCGCGCGACAAGGATACGCCGGGCTGAGGCAGACGCTGGCGTTCGCCGGCCCTTCCCCTCGACCCCTCGTTTGCGCTAAGGGCAATGCCCATGAGCCAATCCACCTTCACCATTCTCCTTGGCGGCGAACTCAGCCTGACGGAGCGCCTGCGCGATGCCATCGAAGACAGCCGCTTTATTGCGGCCGATGGCGGCATGCGGCATGCGGCAGCACTCGGCATTACGCCGGAACTCTGGGTCGGCGATTTCGATTCGACGCCGGCCGATCTCGAGGATGCATTTCCCGATGTGCCGAAACAGCCCTATCCGGCAGCGAAGGCGGCCACGGACGGTGAAATCGCCGTGGCGGAGGCAATCGCGCGGGGCGCGCGGCGGCTGATCCTGGCCGGTGCGCTCGGCGGTGAACGTTCCGACCACGCGCTTCAGCATCTGCTGTCGGCCGTCAGCCTGGCGGAAGAGGGTTTCGACCTGCTGCTGACCTCGGGCAAGGAAGAGGCCGTGCCGCTGGTTGCCGGTACGGTCGAACTGGACCTTCCCAAAGGCAGCCTGTTTTCCGTGCCCGGATTCAGCGAGCTGAGAGGGCTTTCCATCGAGAATGCGCGTTATCCGCTGGCAGATTTCCATCTGCCCTTCGGCTCGTCGCGCACCATTTCCAACGTCGCGGAAGGCAAGGTTCGCTTTTCGCTCCGCAGTGGCCGAGCGTTCGTGCTCGCCCGGCCTTATGATCTTACCGGAGTCTGATTTTTGGCCCCTCCCATTCTGAAACTCGACGATATCTTCCTGAGCTTTGGCGGTGCACCGCTTCTGGCGGGTGCTGGCCTGCAGATCGAGCCCGGTGACAAAATCTGTCTCGTCGGGCGCAACGGCTCGGGAAAATCGACGCTGCTGAAGATTGCCGCCGGCCTGGTCGAGGCGCAGTCCGGCGAGGTCTTCCGCCATCCGTCCTCGACGGTGCGTTATCTCGAACAGGCGCCGGATTTTGCCGGCTTCAACACGGTCCAGGCCTATGCCGAGGCCGGCCTCGGGCCAGGTGATGACCCCTATCGTGTCACCTATCTGCTGTCGCATCTCGGACTGAGCGGCGATGAAGACCCCAGAATGCTGTCCGGTGGCGAATCGCGGCGCGCAGCCCTTGCTCGGGTTATGGCACCGGAGCCGGACATTCTTCTGCTCGACGAACCGACCAACCATCTCGACCTGCCGACCATCGAATGGCTGGAAGGCGAGCTGCAAAAGACGCGCAGCGCCTTGGTGCTGATTTCGCACGACCGGCGTTTCCTCGAAAAGGTCTCGACGGCAACCGTCTGGCTCGACCGCGGCACCTCGCGCCGGCTCGACAGAGGCTTTGCGCATTTCGAAGCCTGGCGCGACCAGGTGCTGGAGGCCGAGGAGCTGGAGCAGCACAAGCTCGGCAAGTCGATCGAGCGCGAGGAGCATTGGCTGCGCTACGGCGTCACGGCGCGGCGCAAGCGTAACATGCGCCGTCTCGGCGAGCTGCAGACGATGCGCTCGAACTATCGCGGCCACAAGGGGCCGCAGGGCACGGTGCAGGCGACGGTTTCGGACGCGCAGGAATCCGGCAAGCTGGTGATCGAGGCCGACAAGATCACCAAGAGCTTCGGCGAGCGGGCAATCGTCACGCCGTTTTCGATCCGCGTGCATCGCGGCGACTGCATTGGTCTGGTGGGGCCGAACGGCGCCGGCAAGACGACGCTGCTGAAGATGCTGACCGGGCAGCTTTCACCCGATAGCGGCATCGTCAAGCTCGGCACCAATCTGGAGATCGCGACGCTCGACCAGAAACGCGAGGATCTCGATCCCGAGGATACGCTTGCCAACTATCTGACGGATGGGCGCGGCGAAAACCTGCTCGTCAACGGCGAGCAGCGCCATGTCACCGGCTACATGAAGGAATTTCTGTTCCAGCCGGAACAGGCGCGGACGCCGATCAGAAGCCTCTCCGGCGGCGAACGCGCCCGGCTGATGCTGGCGCGCATCCTTTCGCGCCCGACGAACCTCTTGATCCTCGACGAGCCGACCAACGATCTCGATATCGAAACGCTCGATCTCCTGCAGGAGATTGTCGCCGGTTTTCCCGGCACCGTCATTCTCGTCAGCCACGACCGCGATTTCCTCGACCGCACCGTGACCTCAACGATCGCACCGGCCGTGCCGGATGCGCCTGATGGTCGCTGGATCGAATATGCCGGCGGCTACTCGGACATGCTTGTACAGCGCAAGGGCGCGCTCGAGGAGCGTAAGAGGGCCGAGAAGGCGGCGGAGAAGCCGAAGACGCAGCAAGCAACAGCTTCAGGCAGCTCGAAGGTCAAGCTCTCCTTCAAGCAGAAATTCGCACTGGAAAACCTGCCAAAGGAAATGGCGAAGGCCGAAGCCGAAATCGCCAAGCGCGAACAGGTGATGGCAGATCCCAATCTTTTCACGCGCGATCCCGCAACCTTCAACCGGCTTGCCGGCGAGATGGAAAAACTGCGCGCCAGCCTGACCGACATGGAAGAGGAGTGGCTGGAGCTCGAAATGCTGCGGGAAGAGCTGGAAGGCTGAGATTTTCTCAGACCTGAAGGCTCACTTTTCCTTGATTCGTCAGTGTGTCGTCCTGCGGCATAAGGTGCCGTCCGGCAGCCGGGGATATTGCCGATCGCAATGGCGACAAGGAAAAGTCATATGTCTCGCAAGCCTCATTCCCGTTTTCTCACAGCACTTACTGCCGGCAGCCTCGTCGCGCTTGCCCTGTCGCAAGCCGCACAGGCGCAAGATGCCCAGCGCATTCGTGTTCGCGGCGCAATCGAAAGCCTCAGCGGCGATACGCTCGTCGTCAAGACGCGGGAGGGCAGCGATGCGACGGTCGCGCTGAAAGCCGGCTGGAAGGTCGGCGGTATCAAAAAAGCTTCGGTCGAGGATATCAAACCCGGCGATTTCGTCGGCGTCGCTTCGCTTCCGAAGGGCACGGGCCCGGACGGGGCGATCGAGGTGCTGATCTTTCCGGCGTCGATGAAGGGAACCGGTGAGGGCAACCGTCCCTGGGATGCGCAGCCGAACAGCCAGATGACCAACGCGACTGTCAGCAACGCGGTCAAATCCGTCGACGGCCACACGATCACGCTGACCTATCAGGGCAAGGAAAAGACCATCTCGATTGCCGATGGCACGCCGATCGTGACGTTGGCGCCTGCGACCAAGGATGATTTGAAGCCCGGCGCCGGCGTCGTCGTCACCGGCGAGAAGGCAGCGGACGGCAGCATCTCGGCCAGCCAGATCGCCGTCGGCCTCAACGGCGTCATACCGCCGATGTGACCAGCGGCTCAAATCCTCGTCTTATGCATGCCGTCATCCCAAAACCGCTCCACACTTTTGGACGGCATGCATTAAAGCGCCGGCGCGGGCACGGCGGCAGCGCCCGCACTGGCGCTGGCGCCGGTCTGGACGGCAGGCGGCTCCTCGGATGCTGACGGCAGCGCCTGCAGATGCAGCACGCGCGGCCTCAGCGCCTCGAGATAGGCCTCGGAGCGGCCGATATAGATCATGCCGCTTTCGGGCATCGAGGTGAGCAGTTTGGCCATTGTTTCCTGCAATTCTGGCTCCATGCCTTCCAGCACTTCGTCGAAGATGATCCAGCGCGGGCGCACGAGAAGCAGCCGGGCAAATCCGATCGCTTTCTGCTGGTCGCTGTCGAGCAGCTTGTCCCAGCGGGCGCGGGTTTCGAGCCTTGCGATCAGCGAATGGAGACCAACCTTGTCGAGGGCCGCCTCGACGTCGGCTTTCTCGTAGGCTTCGGGACGTTCGGGAAAGGCCAGCGCCTCGCGCAGTGAGCCACCGGGGACATAGGCGAGCTGGGGAACGAAGAGCATGTCGTCGATCGGCGGCAGGCCTATCGTGCCGCTGCCGCACGGCCAGAGGCCGGCCATCGCCTGGAAAAGCAGCTTGCGATTGACGCTGTGATCGCCGTTGATCATGATTTTTTCGCCGGCTTTGATCACGACATTGGTTTCACGCAGACGGAAACCGCCGCATTCCTCGATGTCTTCGCCGATCTTGGCGACGATCAGCACGTCCTTCAGCGTCAGCGTATCGGGCGCGGCGTTTTCATAGGCGATGCTGTCCTTCAGGTCGAAGTCCTCTTCCATCTCGACCAGCGCCTGGCGGAAATCGGTGACGCGCATCAGCGTGGCGCGCCATTCGGCGATCGGGCCGAAATTGGACACATACCAGCGCAGCGCCGTGTTGACCTGGTTGAAGGCACCGACGGACATCATCAGCTGGCCGAGGGTGAGTCCGCCGGAGAAATAGGCGGGGGCGGCAACGATGATCGGAATGACGATCACCAGCCAGCCATAGCCGGCCGAAACCCAGGTGAGATTGGTATTGGCCATGGCAAGCCGCTTGACGACTGTCAGGACCGAGCTGATGTCGGTGTTGATGCGCCGGCGTTCGTTCTCCTCGCCGCGGGCAACCGTAATTGCCGGCATGTTCTCATTGGCATGCATCAGCGTGAAGCGAAGCTCGGCCTCTTTCGAAAAACGGTCGGCATTGAGCTTCACCAGCTTCCGACCGACGACCTGGCTCAGCACCGAGGCGGAAGCGGCATAAAAAATCGCCGCCCAGACCATGTAGCCTGGAATGGAGAAGCTATGGCCGCTGATGCGGAAGATGAAGCCGCTGGAAAGTTCCCAGAGCACGCCGATGAAGCTCACCAGAAGAATGGTCGACTGCAGCAGGCCGAGAACCAATCCCGTCGTGCTTTCGGCGAGGTTGCGGGAATCTTCGTGCAGGCGCTGGTCCGGATTGACGCCGATCAGGCCGCTGGAGGCAAGCCGCAGCGCCCGCTTGCGCTTCAGCCACTGGTCAACCAGATCGCGTGACAAGCCTTCGCGCATATAGAGCGCCGTCATCTGGTTCAGCCAGGCCTGCAGCACGTTGAGCAGCAGCAGCGTGCCGGCGATCATCGCGAAGATTTCGAGCTGGTGGAAGAATTCGCCGAGGTCGCGGCGCTCCAGCGAGTCGTAGAAAGGAGCATTCCACTCGTTCAGGATGACCTGGCCGTAGGATGTCGCCAGGATGACGAGGATCAGCACGGTCGCCAGAAACAGCACCTTGCCACGCACTTCCGAATTCCAGAATGCTGAGAACATGACGCCGAGGCGATATGTCAGGCTTAAATCATACCCTACCCTATCCTGCCTTCGGATGCCCGGCCTCCCCTCGATTTTATCTGCCATTACGCTTTTCCAAATCGCCCATACCCTTATAAATAACATGGTGGCGTTACCGGTCTATCAACAGATTCTATCAGTCATTAAAGTGTGATGATGCTTGCATGAGTCTCTCCTGCATGTATTCGCCAGTTGATTCGCAATCCGACTGGGTCTAATTAAGGCCTCCGTGGTGATTTGGCCGGCCGGCTTGCAGCCACGTTAAAAAAGTCGCTAAAGGGCCGCGTGCGGACCGGTAGCGATTTTTGTCGCCGCCGGTTTTTTGTTTTTGATCGAGTGACCGCAATGCCCATCAAGATCCCCGATACGCTGCCCGCCTTCGAAACCCTGGTTCAGGAGGGTGTGCGGGTGATGACCGAGACGTTGGCGATCCGTCAGGATATCCGACCGTTGCAGATCGGGCTGCTCAATCTCATGCCGAACAAGATCAAGACCGAACTGCAGATGGCCCGTCTCGTCGGCGCCTCGCCGCTGCAGGTGGAGCTGTCGCTTGTCCGTATCGGCGGCCACAAGGCGAAGAATACGTCCGAGGATCATCTGCTTGCCTTCTACCAGACTTGGGAAGAGGTAAAGCACCGCAAGTTCGACGGTTTCATCATCACCGGGGCGCCGATCGAGCTTTTGCCCTATGAGGACGTCACCTATTGGCCGGAGATGCAGGAGATTCTCGACTGGACGGAAACGAATGTCCATTCGACGATGAACGTCTGCTGGGGCGCGATGGCGGCGGTCTATCATTTTCACGGCGTTCCGAAATACGAGCTGAAAGAGAAGGCCTTCGGCGTCTACCGCCACCGGAACCTGAAACCTTCCTCGATCTATCTCAACGGCTTTTCCGACAATTTCGAAGTGCCGGTGTCGCGCTGGACCGAAGTGCGCCGCGCCGATATCGAGAAGTCCGAAAGCCTGGAGATCCTGATGGAATCAGCCGAAATGGGCGTCTGCCTCGTGCACGAGAAGAGAGGCCGGCGGCTCTACATGTTCAACCATGTCGAATATGATTCCACCTCGCTTTCCGACGAGTATTTCCGCGACGTCAATGCCGGGGTGCCGATCAAGATGCCGCACAATTACTTCCCGCATAACGATCCGGCGCTTGCGCCGCAGAACCGCTGGCGCAGCCATGCGCATCTTTTGTTCGGCAACTGGATCAACGAAATCTACCAGACGACGCCCTTTGATGTGGAAGAGATCGGTACCGATCTCTGACCGTTGCCGATCAACCCGCGAGCCGATGCCGCCGCATCACTGCTGCGGCTTTTCTTTCTGATCCGCCGGTTGCGGATCGAAGCAAATCCGGGCAGGTTCCTGCCCGGAAGCCTACCACACCGCGCGTCTTCGTCGGACGTGCAATGCACACTTTCAATCGCTGCAAATTCCTCAAATCGATTCCGAATTGAGGAATTTTCAGCAGGGACAGAATGGACGGTCGATCATGTCGGATAAGTTGGAGCGGGACGTTTTCGGGCAGACGCAGACGGGCGAGACCGTCTATCGCGTCGTGATCAAGGGCGGCGGGCTGACGGCCAAGATCATCAGCTGGGGCGCGGTCATCCAGGATCTGCGTCTCGAGGGACATGATGCGCCGCTGCAGCTCGGCTTCGACGATTTCGACAGCTATCTCCTTTATTCGTCCTACTTCGGCGCGACGCCCGGCCGCTGCGCCAACCGCGTCGGCGGCGGCAGGTTCACGCTTGATGGCAAGGACTATCAGCTCGAGCCGAATGAAAACGGCGTCACGCATCTGCATGGCGGCAGCGACAATATCGCCAAACGCAATTGGACGATCGTCGAGCATGACGTCGACCGCGTGGTGCTGAAGATCGTCGATCCCGATGGCCGCGCCGGCTATCCCGGCAATTGCACCATCCAGGCGACTTTCTGGGTGCATGGTAATGGTGAACTGTCGATCACCTACGAATCGACCAGCGACCAGCCGACGCTCGCCAATGTCTGCCAGCACGCCTATTTCAACCTCGACGGCCGCGAAGATGCGCTTGGCCATGACATCATGATTGCCGCCGATCACTATCTGCCGACCGATGAGAAGCAGGTGCCGACCGGTGAGATCCGTCCCGTCGAGGGCACGGAATTCGATTTCCGCGAGATGGCGCCGATGAAGCGTTTCGTCGGCAGTGAACAAGCGTTTTACGACCATAATTTCTGCCTGTCGGGCGAGCGTACCGCCAAGCGGAGCGTCGCGCTTGCCCGCAGCCTGTATTCCGGTGTGTCGCTGGAAGTGCGCAGCACGGAGCCAGGCGTGCAATTCTATGCCGGCTTCAAGCTCGATGTCGGGGCGCCCGGCATCGGCGGGCGCAAATACGGCCCATTCGCCGGCTTCTGCCTGGAGACGCAGGTCTGGCCGGATGCCATCAATCACCAAGGTTTTCCGAATGCGGTCCTGCGCCCCGGCGAAGTGCTGCGCCAGGAGACGGATTATATCTTCACCAAGAACTGAGCACCCTCCAGCGCACGGCTGTCAAATTTGGGCGCTATGAAACCCTTGCCGGTTCGCCGGCGAGGGTTTTTTCGTTCCGCGCTCGATTCCGTCTTGCCGAATGGTTCTATATAGGTTCTATTGTGCGCCGATGGATAGAACCAGTCTGATAGCGGAACTGAACAGCCGCGGCCTGCGTGACGAGGCGCTGACCGGGCCGCTCTACAAGCGGCTGGCGCAGACGCTGACCGGCCTCATTCAGGAAGGGCTGCTGAAGCCCGGCACCGCGCTGCCGGGCGAGCGCGACCTTGCCGAGGCTCTGAAGCTCGGCCGTGTCACCGTGCGCACCGCCTATCGCGATCTTATGGCATCCGGCGCACTGGAATCGCGCCACGGAAGCGGTACTTTCGTATCGAGCAGGGTGGAACGCATGGAACAGTCGCTCTGGCGGCTTTCCTCCTTCTCCGCCGACATGCGCTCGCGCGGGCGTCTGCCGGCCGCACGGATATTGTCGCGGGCGGTCAATACGCCGTCGCCGGAGGAATCCTTCCTGCTCGGCCTCGGCGGCGACGAGCCGGTGCTGAGACTCGACCGCTTGCGCCTTGCCGACGGCCTGCCGCTGGCGATCGAACGCGCCGTGGTGCCGATCAAGTTCCTGGGGCACGATGCCGGCGGCGAGGGATCGCTCTACGATGCGCTGACTGCCAGCGGCCACAGGCCCGTGCGCGCGCTGCAGCGGCTGACGGCGGTCACGCTCGATCCGTCCTCCGCGGCGATCCTGAATGTCAAATCAGGCGCGCCGGCGCTTCTGATCGAACGTGTGTCGCGCCTGGAAGACCAACGCGTCGTCGAATACACCCGCTCGCATTATCGCGGCGATGCCTATGATTTCGTTGCCGAATTGAGAATCGGAGATGACCTATGAATGACAACCAGTCACTGATGCTGCAGGAAGCCGGCCAATCGCCAGAGGTGGTGGCCACGCTGCTCGAAAAGGAAAAACCGGTCTTTGCCGAGATCGCCCGGCTGTTTTCGTCCGCCCGCCCGAGCGTGGTGACGACGGCGGCGCGCGGCTCCTCGGACCACGCCGCCACCTTTTTCAAATATCTGTTCGAGATCACCTGCGGCGTGCCGGTCGCCTCGGTCGGCCCGTCGATCGCTTCGGTCTATGGCGCGGCGCTGCATCTGAAGGGCGGTGTCCATTTCACCGTCTCGCAGTCGGGTGCCAGCCCCGACATCGTCGCGCTGCAGGACGCGGCGAAGAAGGGCGGAGCGACGACAATCGCCGTCGTGAACGTCACCGACAGCCCGCTTGCGAAACAGGCCGATATCGTTCTCGGCCTCAATGCCGGCGCGGAAAGGAGCGTCGCGGCGACGAAATCCTTCATCGCCTCGGTCGCCGCCCTTGCCGGCGTGACGGCTGCGATCGGCGGCGCGTCCGAGCTGGCTGCTGCGCTCGGCAAGCTGCCGGAGGCACTGTCGAAAACCGCCGGGATCGACACGGCGGCAGCCGAGGAGGTGTTGTTCAACGCGACCTCGCTTTATACGGCCGGCCGCGGCCCAGCCTTCGCGATCGCGCTCGAAGCGGCGCTGAAGGCCAAGGAGACCTCCGGCCTGCATGCCGAGGCCTTTTCGCTGGCGGAACTGATGCATGGCCCGATGCGCCTGGTGCAGCCGGGCTTCCCGATCGTCGCCTTTGCGCCTGACGATGCGGCCTTCGCCAACAATGTGCAGGCGCTGGAACGCCTGCAGAAACTCGGCGCCACCACCGTCGGCTTCTCGACGCAGCCGCTTTCCGGCGTCCATCTGCGCGTACCGACGACGGGCAACGGCCTCGTCGATCCGCTGGTGTCGCTGCTTGTCTATTACCGGCTGATCGAGTCGGTGACGCGCCGCAAGGGCTTCGATCCCGACAAGCCGGCAAACCTGCTCAAGGTGACGGAGACGGTCTGATGGCCCGAAAGATCTTCCTCGGCGGCCGCATTTTCGACGGCGAGCGCTTCCATGACGACAAAGCCCTCATCGTTGCCGGCGGCCGCATCGAAGCGATCGCTGCCAGAAATGATCTGCCGGACGGCGAGGTAGTGACGCTTGCCGGCGGTGTTCTGTCGGCCGGTTTCATCGATGCGCAGGTCAATGGCGGTGCCGGGCGGATGCTGAACGACGAGCCTTCCGTTGCCTCGATGGACATTATCGCTGGCGGGCACCGACCCTATGGCACGACGTCGCTGCTGCCGACGCTGATCACCGATACATCAGAGGCCTCCATTGCCGCCATCGAGGCGGCCAAGGAGGCGGTGAAAGCGAACCGCGGCGTCGCCGGCCTGCATCTCGAAGGCCCGCATCTGGCGCCTGCGCGCAAGGGCGCGCATCTGGCCGAACTGATGCGGCCGGTGGAGGGCCGCGATGTCAAGGCTTTCATCCGGGCGCGCGAGGCGATCGGTACGCTGCTCGTCACCATGGCCGCCGAGCAGGTGACGGTTGCCCAGGTGCGCGAGCTTGCGGAAGCCGGCGTCACCGTCAGCATCGGCCATTCCGATTGTTCGAACGAGGCGGCGGAAGAACGTTTCGATGCCGGCGCGCGGGGCGTCACGCATCTCTTCAACGCCATGAGCCAGTTGGGACACCGGGCGCCGGGTCTCGTCGGCGCGGCAATCGATCATCCCTCGACCTGGTGCGGCATTATCGCCGACGGCCATCATGTCGATCCGAAGGCCCTGCGCACGGCGCTGCGCGCCAAACGCGGCGAAGGCAAGCTGTTTTTCGTCACCGACGCGATGTCGCTCGTCGGGTCGGAGAAGGATTCGTTCACGCTGAACGGGCGCACCGTCCGGCGCGAAAGGGGCGGCTTCTGCTCGAAGCTGGTGTTGTCCGACGGTACGCTGGCCGGTTCCGATGTCGACATGATCTCGACGATCCGTTACGGCGTCACCTATCTCGACCTGACGCTCGCCGAGGCTTTGCGTATGGCGACCCTTTATCCGGCCCGGTTCCTCCGGCTTGGCGATCGCGGCCATCTCTCTCCGGGCGCGCGTGCCGATCTCGTGCATCTCACCGATGCGCTCGCCGTCACCGCCACCTGGCTCAGCGGCGAAGCGACCTGAAATCAAGGATAAGCCGGATGACTGATATCACCGATGCCTACTTCTCCAATCTGATCGGCCGGCTGGAAGAACTCAAGCAGACGCTTGCCGAGCCGATGGCGCAGGCAGCTGCCGTCATCCTCGATGCGGCCCGCGGCGACAAGCGCGTCTATGTTTTCGGCACCGGCCATTCGCATATGCTGGCGGAAGAGGTGCACTATCGTGCCGGCGGGCTCGCCTTCACCGTGCCGGTACTCGTCGGCTCGGCCATGCTGCATGAGGGCGCGGTCATCAGTTCGGTTTATGAGCGCACGCAGGGCCTGGTGCGGCCGATGCTGGAGCGTTATGGCATGCAGCCGGGCGATGTCATCATCATCGCCTCCAATTCGGGCGTGAACGCCGCGCCGATCGAGGCCGCCGACTATGCGCGGGAAATCGGCGCAAAGGTGATTGCCATCACGTCGATCGCCTATTCCTCAGCGATCGCCAATGGCCGCCGGCGGCTCGCCGATGTGGCCGATGTGGTGCTCGACAACGGGCTGCCACCGGGTGACGCCGTTGTCGATCTCGAAGGCACGGGGCTTCGGGTTGGGCCAGTCTCGACGGCGGTCGGGGTGACGGTCATCAATGCGATCTTCGCCGAAGTCGCCTCGGAGCTTTCGAAATCCGGCGATGCGCCAATTTATCTCAGCGCCAACATGCCGGGTGCTGCCGAGATCAACCAGAAGCTCGTCAAGAAATACCGTCCGCGCAACCCGCATCTCTAAAGCATGTCGCGCAAAAGTGTGTGCGGTTTTCGGACGACATCATGCTCTGATTATTTAGTTGAGACGGCGGATACAAAAAAGGCCGGCGTGAGCCGGCCTCTTCGATAGGCTGAAACCAGGATCAGTCCTTGGCGCGTTCGACGTAGGAATTGTCTTCCGTGGCGATGACGACGCGGGTGCCGGCATTGATGTGCGGCGGCACCATGGCGCGCACGCCGTTCGACAAAATCGCCGGCTTGTAGGAGGACGATGCCGTCTGGCCCTTGACGACCGGTTCCGTCTCCATGATTTCGAGCGTGACGTGGCGCGGCAGTTGGAGCGCCAGCGCAATACCTTCATGCATCGAGAGGATGCAGGACATGCCTTCCTGCAGATAAGCCTTGTCGTCACCCATCGTGTCGACATCGACGACGACCTGATCGTAGCTCGCCGGGTTCATGAAGTGGAAACCTTCGCCGTCTTCATAGAGAAACTGGAAGGAGACGTCTTCGACGAAGGCGCGCTCGACCTGTTCGGTGGTGCGCCAACGCTCGGAAACCTTCACGCCGTCGACGATGCGGCGCATGTCGACCTGGGTGACCGGCGTGCCCTTGCCCGGATGAAAGTTCTGGGCGGTGAGAACGACGTAGAGCTTGCCGTCGACATCGAGAACGTTGCCCTTGCGGACCGAAGAGGCGATGACCTTGACCATAAGACTTCCTTGTAACTCGGCTTTCGGCGTCGTAGATGACTGTCGAGACGCTCTGAAGACGCAAATGTTTTTCTTTGGGGCGCAACTAACCTAAAATCCGGGAAATAGCCACCCCCCATACCGGCTTCTCCGGCGAAGAAAGCTTGGAATGAACTCTTCGGCGAAAGCGTCCCCCTGGTGGACTCCTTCCGTGCATGCCGACCGCCGGCCGTTCCTGATCGGACGTAATGCGATCCAGGCGGCGTTGCGCGGGTTTTTCACGCGCGAGGATTTCATCGAGGTGGATACCGCGGTGCTGCAGGTCTCCCCCGGCAACGAGGCGCATCTACATGCCTTCGCGACGGAAGCGCTGACGACGGATGGGCAAAAGGCGCCGTTCTACCTGCACACCTCGCCGGAATTTGCCTGCAAGAAGCTGCTTGCGGCGGGCGAGGAGCGCATCTCGTGTTTTGCCCATGTCTATCGCAACCGCGAGCGCGGGCCGCTGCATCATCCGGAGTTCACCATGCTCGAATGGTATCGGGCCGGTGAAAGCTACGAGAGCCTGATGATGGATTGCGTGCGGATCCTGGCGCTGGCGACTGAGACGGTAAAGACCGGGAAGCTTGCCTATCGCGGCGCCGAGAGCGATCCCTTCGCCGGGCCGGAGCGGATCAGCGTTGCCGAAGCGTTCGAGCGTCATGCCGGCATCGATCTTCTCGCCTCCGTTGCCGCCGACGGTTCGACCGATCGCGACCATCTGGCCGCCGAGATGAAACGCGTCGGCATGCGTGTTGCCGATGACGACGGCTGGGCCGATCTCTTCAGCCGGGTGCTGGTCGAAAAGATCGAGCCGCATCTCGGTTTCGGCCGCATCACCATCCTCGACGAATATCCGGTTTCCGAGGCGGCGCTTGCGCGTCCCTCGGCACGCGACCCACGCGTTGCCGAGCGCTTCGAGCTTTATGCCTGCGGCGTCGAACTTGCCAATGGCTTCGGCGAACTCACCAATGCCGCCGAACAACGGCGGCGGTTCGAGATCGAGATGGCCGAGAAGGCGCGGGTCTACGGCGAGACCTATCCGATCGACGAGGATTTCCTCGCCGCGCTGTCGCTGATGCCTGAGGCAAGCGGTATCGCGCTTGGCTTCGACCGGCTGGTGATGCTGGCGACGGGAGCATCGCGCATCGACCAGGTGCTCTGGGCGCCGGTGGCGGAGTATGGAAGATGAATGTCGTCAAGCCGATCAAGAGCGTCGACGATCTTGTGAAGGCGGGGCTGGTCGCGCCTGCCGATCGTATAGCGCTCAAGGAGGTGGCGGCGCGTTACGCGGTTGCGCTGACGCCTGCGATCAGCAAGCTCATTGATCGAGCCGATCCCGATGATCCGATCGCTCGGCAATTCGTGCCTGATGCAGCCGAGCTTACGATCGCCCCGGAAGAACGCGCCGATCCGATCGGCGATCATGCCCACAGCCCCGTCGAAGGCATCGTTCACCGTTATCCCGATCGTGTCTTGCTCAAGGCCGTGCATGTCTGCCCGGTCTATTGCCGCTTCTGTTTCCGGCGCGAAATGGTGGGGCCACAGGGCCTCGGCACGCTCGATGCGGCGGCGATGCAGGCCGCTTTCGATTATATCCGCGGTCATGAGGAGATCTGGGAGGTCATCCTCACCGGCGGCGATCCACTAGTGCTTTCTCCGCGGCGGCTCGGCGAGATCATGGAGGCGCTTGCCGGCATCGAGCATGTGAAGATCATCAGGTTCCACACCCGTGTTCCGGTCGTCGACCCCGAGAAGATCGATGCGGCGCTGATCGCCGCACTGAAGGCGAGCGGCAAGACGGTGTATGTGGCGCTGCACGCCAATCATGTGAGAGAACTGACGACGGAAGCGCGGGCCGCCTGCGGCCGCCTCGTCGATGCCGGCATCGCCATGGTCAGCCAGTCGGTGCTGCTCAAGGGTGTCAACGACGATCCCGACGTGCTGGCGAAGCTGATGAAGGCCTTCGTCGAAATCCGCGTCAAACCCTATTACCTCCATCATCCGGATCTGGCGCCCGGCACCAGTCATTTCAGAGTGACGATCGAGGAGGGGCGGGAGATCGTCGCGGCGCTGCGCGGGCGGATTTCCGGTCTCTGCCAGCCGGCCTATATCCTCGATATCCCAGGCGGTCACGGCAAGGCGGTCATCAGTGGGAGCGCGATCCGGGCGACAGGCGACGGATGTTATTCCGTCACCGATTATCGCGGCAACGAGCATTCTTATCCGCCGGCCGATTGAGACAAAACGCGGCGTTTTGCGTGTCATTTCTGTACTCTCCACGGCACAAACCAGAGTGTGTCGCAGTATCGAAATTACCTTAAGTCATTGATATAAGGTGGTTGTTTACGACGGTACGGGAATGATCGCTAAAATCCTAACTATGAGCCTCAGTCATATTTAACTCAATAAATTAGCGGAATGTTCTGTTTTCCGCACTAAAAGAACGCTCATGACAAGGCGATGAACGCCGGTTCGGGATCATGAGAATCTTGGAGTGATGGGATGAATAAGGCAATCCGCGACCTCGTAGCCAAATTCGGCAAGCTTCCTGGGTCGATCGACCAGGTCGCCGACGACGCCGATCTTTATGCGGCAGGTTTGACGTCCTTTGCTTCTGTGCAGTTGATGCTTGGCCTTGAAGAGGCCTTCGACATCGAATTTCCCGACAATCTCCTGAACCGCAAATCCTTCGCGAGCATCTCGGCGATCGCCAGGACCGTCGATCTCATCCGGGACAGCCGGAAGGTCGCCTGATGAATTTCCCCGTCAAGATCATGCAGGACGGTCTTGTCACAAGGGTGGCCCGTGTCGCCGAAATCGCGGCGAAATACGCGGATACCGTTGATGCCGAAGCCCGCTTCCCTCGGGAAGCCGTCGATGCGATGAAGGCCGAAAGGCTGCTCGGCATCCAGGTGCCGCGCCATCTCGGCGGCGAATCCGCCTCGATCACCGAGATCGCCGAATTGTGCTCGATGCTCGGCCAGGCCTGCGCCGCAAGCGCCATGGTCTTCGCCATGCACCACATCAAGCTGTCGAGCCTCGTTGAACATGGCGTCGACAGCGAATGGCATCGCGGTTTCATGCGCCGCATCGCTGCCGACCAGCTACTGATCGCATCCGCCACCACCGAAGGCGGTATCGGCGGAAATCTGCGCAACAGCATCTGCGCGGTCGAGGTCGATGGCGACACGTGCCGCCTCGAAAAGGATGCGACTGTCATTTCTTATGGCTCGCACGCCGACGCCATCCTTATCACCTCGCGTGCCCACGCGCAGGCGGCTTCCTCCGATCAGGTGCTGACGGCCTTCCTCAAGGACCAGTACACGCTCGAGAAAACGCATGTCTGGAATACGCTCGGCATGCGCGGCACTTGCTCCGACGGCTTCCTGTTCAAGGGCGAAGCGCCGGCTTGCCAGATCCTGCCGAAGCCTTTCGCGGAGATCGCGGCGCAGTCCATGCTTGCCTCCTCGCACCTCTTATGGAGCGGCGTCTGGTACGGCATCGCCGTCGACGCCGTTGTGCGCGCCCAGGCTTTCGTGCGTGCCGCAGCCCGCAAGGCGCCGGATGCCCAGCCGCCGGGCGCGCTGCGCCTCGCCGAGGTTTCGAACCTGCTGCAGATGGTGAAATCCAACGTGGTTGCCGGCCTCAAGGCCTATGAGGATGCCAAGGCCGATGCCGACAGGCTGTCTTCGATGGGATTTGCGGTGGCAATGAACAACGTCAAGATCGCCTCGTCCGAGATGATCCTGGAGATCGTCAACCATGCCATGCTGATCTGCGGCATCATGGGCTACAAGAACGGTACGCCCTTCAGCCTCGGACGCCATCTGCGCGACGCGCATTCCGCACAGCTCATGATTTCGAATGACCGCATCCTCGGCAACACGTCGAGCATGCTTCTTGTCCATAAGCAGGACACTAGCCTACTGGGGTAACAGTCATGGATATGCAGACCTCGTTTCTGGACCGGCTTTTCGAATCCGGTCTGCTGATCGATACCGGCATCGACGGGCTCTACGGCCGCAGCGGCCAGTTCGAAGACGTGATCGCTGCCTTCGAGCGCCTGATCGACACGTTCGGCGGCGCCGATGGTGCCGAAGCCATGCGCTTTCCGCCCGGCATGAACCGCGCCTTCTTCGAAAAGAGCGGCTACATGAAGAGCTTTCCGCAGCTCGCCGGCACGGTGCACAGCTTCTGCGGCAGCGAGCTCGATCATATCAGCCTGCTGCAATGCATGGAAGTCGGCGAAGACTGGACCAAGGGACAGGAGGCGACCGACATCGTGCTGACGCCGGCTGCCTGCTATCCGCTCTATCCGACGATCGCCAAGCGCGGCAACCTGCCGAAGACCGGCGGACTCTTCGACCTGCAATCCTATTGCTTCCGCCATGAGCCGTCGAAAGACCCTGCCCGCCAGCAGCTGTTCCGCATGCGTGAATATGTGTGCATGGGCACCGAGCTGCACGTTACCGACTTCCGCCAGCGCTGGATGGATCGCGGCGTCGAGATGATGAAGGCCGTCGGCCTCGAGGTGACGATCGACGTCGCCAATGACCCGTTCTTCGGCCGCGCCGGCAAGATGCTCGCCAATAATCAGCGCGACCAGAACCTGAAGTTCGAGCTGCTGATCCCGATCACCTCGGCTGCCAACCCGACCGCCTGCATGAGCTTCAACTACCATCAGGATGCCTTCGGCACGAAATGGGGTCTCAATCTCGAAGACGGCAGTGTCGCGCACACCGCCTGTGTCGGCTTCGGACTGGAGCGCATCGCCCTTGCCCTCTTCCATCATCACGGACTCGATGTGAAGCAATGGCCGGCCAGCGTCCGGAAAGCGCTGTGGGGCTGAGCAAATCGATGACATCGGCATTTTCGGGGGTATTTTCGGGAATCGACCCGGAAACCTACCGGGCGCATGCGCTGCATTCCGGCGAGCGCGCCTGGCCTGAAACCAATTGTTATGTCGATCTCTGGATCGAGGTTCTGGCGACATCAGGCGTTGCGCCGGAGGCGATGCTGGGTTTTACCCTGACGCAGGATTTCGAGGGCGACCAGTTCACTTTCTTCAAAGTGCCGCTCGAGGATCTCGAAGCGCTCTACGGCATTCGTGCGACCGAGCTTGCCATCTACGACCACGTCGAACGCCATGTCGAGGTTCAGATCGCGCGGGCCCGTCTCTGCCTGATCGAAATGGATTCCTTCTACATGCCGGATACCCGCGGCACCGCCTACCGGCAGGAGCACGGCAAGACGACGGTTGCGATCAATCGGCTGGACGTTGCGGCCAAGCGCGTCGATTATTTCCACAATGCCGGTTATTTCCGTCTCGAAGGCGAGGATTTCGACGGGCTGTTCCAGCTGCATCTGACGGAAAACGACCCGCCGTTCCTGCCCTATACGGAATTTGCACGATTCCCGGAAAGGCCGGCAGACGACGCGCATCTGCGCGCGACCGCGCGGCGACTTGCCGGTTTTCATTTTGCCCGGCGTCCCCGCGAAAATCCGATCCGCGCCTTTGCAAGCGTCTTTCCGCAACAGGTCGAAGCGGTGGCGGAACGGCCGTTCGGCTTCTTCCACAAATACGCCTTCAACACGCTTCGCCAGGTGGGCGCCAATTTCGAGCTGGCGGCCGATTACCTCACCTGGCTTTCCCCTGGTGAATTCGCGGCTGCCGCCGAGCATGCCGGGCGTATTTCGGAGGTGGCGAAATCGGTGCAGTTCCAGCTTGCCCGCGCCGTCACCCGCAGGAAGTTCGAGCCGTTGCAGGCAGCACTTGATCCGGCCGCCGATGCATGGGATTCCATGATGGCGTCGCTTGCGGGGCGAATCTGAGGCCGGAGATCTGACCATGCGGGGGCGTTTGGCGAGCATCGGTGCCGAGGAAAGTCTACTTTCCGAAGGCTGGAACCTGATCCTGACGGAGCCGGGCGCCTGCGCCGTGCCGCACGACATCCCGCTCTCCGCACAGTTCATTCCAGCACCCGTTCCCGGTACCGTCGCCGCCGCGCTCGAAAAAGCCG
This sequence comes from Rhizobium acaciae, assembly GCF_025941625.1. Taxonomy (NCBI): domain Bacteria; kingdom Pseudomonadati; phylum Pseudomonadota; class Alphaproteobacteria; order Hyphomicrobiales; family Rhizobiaceae; genus Rhizobium; species Rhizobium acaciae. The sequence continues at coordinate 60,794 of NZ_JAPCZO010000030.1, read as the reverse complement.
GGCTCTTCGATCGGGAAAATCCCGAGCCGCTGAACATCCGGGATGCCTGGTATCTCTGCCGGCTTTTCGATGCCGAGCCCGGCGACGCGATCCTGCGTTTCGAAGGACTGGCAACGCTTTGCCATGTCTTCCTGAACGGCCAGGAAATCCTGTTTTCCGAGAGCATGTTCACGGCGCACGAGATTCCGGTGACGCTTTCGGGCGGCGACGAACTGGCCCTGTGCTTCCGGGCGCTCGGCCCCCGCCTGTCGGAGCCGGGCCCGCGCGCGCGCTGGCGGCCGCAGATGATCACGCCGGCGGGCTTGAAGAATTTCCGCACGACGCTGCTCGGCCATATGCCGGGCTGGTGCCCCGATATCCATGCCGTCGGGCCGTGGCGGCCGATTTCGATGGTGCGGCGTCATCCCGTCTCGATCGACAATGTCTCCATCCGCGCCGTATTGGAGGAGAGTGGTGTCGGCCGCCTCAGCGTGTCCCTGCATAGCAATGCCGAGGATCCGGCAATGCTGCTGCGCTGCGGCGGGATGGAGCAGCCCTTCGAGAAGGTCGGCGACAGTCATTACTCGGCTATCCTCAAGCTTTCCGACATCGAGGCCTGGTGGCCGCATACGCATGGCGCTCCGCGTCTCTACGCGCTGACACTGGTTTCCGACGGCGTGGAATATCCGCTCGGCAGGACCGGCTTCCGACGTATCGACGTCGACCGTGGTGCCGATGGCGACGACTTCGCGCTCCTCGTCAACGGCGAACGCATCTTCTGCCGCGGCGCCGTGTGGACGACGGCCGATATCGCGCGATTGCCGGGCGGGCGCGCGGATTATGAGCCGTTCCTGCGGCTTGCCGCTGCAGCCGGCATGAACATGATCCGCATCGGCGGCACCATGGCCTATGAAACGCCTGATTTCTTCGCGCTCTGCGACGAACTCGGTCTGCTCGTCTGGCAGGACTTCATGTTTGCCAATTTCGATTATCCGCGCAACGACAAGGCTTTTCTCGGCCACGTGCATGCGGAGGTCGAGGAATTCCTGCACGGCGTGCAGGCGTCGCCTTCGCTGGCCGTGCTTTGCGGCGGCAGCGAAGTCCATCAGCAGGCGGCAATGCTCGGCCTGCCGGCGGAATTCTGGAGCGGGCCGGTCACCGATGAAATCATTCCGGCGGTCGTCGCGCGCATGCGCCCCGACGTGCCCTATGTCCCGAACTCGCCATATGGCGGAGCGATGCCCTTTTCGCCCAATGCCGGCATTGCGCATTATTACGGCGTCGGCGCCTACATGCGGCCGATTGCCGATGCGCGCCGCGCCGATGTGCGTTTTGCCTCGGAAAGCCTCGCCTTCGCGCATGTGCCCCAGCAAAGGACGCTGCAGCGTCATCTCGATGTGCCCGCCGTCCACAGCCCGCTGTGGAAGGCCCGCGTGCCCCGCGACCGCAGCGCATCGTGGGATTTCGAGGATGTTCGCGACTTCTACCTGCAGCTTCTCTACGGTTTCGATCCGGCTGAGCTGCGCCGCGAAGATCCGGAACGCTATCTCGATTTCTCCCGCGCCGTTACCGGCGAGGTGATCGAGGATACTTTTGCCGAATGGCGGCGCAAGGGCTCCGCCTGCAATGGCGCGCTCGTCTGGACGCTGCAGGATCTGCTGCCCGGCCCTGGCTGGGGAGTGATCGACTCCACCGGAGAGCCGAAGCCGGTCTGGTATGCGATGCGCCGTGCATTCCGGGCGGTGCAAGTGGTCTTCACCGACGAGGGAACGAACGGTCTCGACGTGCATGTTGTCAACGAGACGGATGCAGCGCTCGATGTCGAGCTCGAGGTCGTCTGCCTGCGCGGCGGAAAACAGCAGGTCGTCAGCGGCAGCAGGGCCTTCAAGCTGGCGGCAAGAGACACGGAGCGCCTTGCCTGCACCGCGCTGTTCGGCGCCTTCTTCGATACGACCTATGCCTTTCGTTTCGGGCCGCCGGCGCATGATGCAGCTGTGGCGCGCCTGCGCTCGCTGGCGGACGGCGCCATTCTCGCCGAGAGCTTCCACTTCCCCTGCGGACGGGGGAAGGCGCTGCATGATGCAGGGATCGAAGCATCATTCACCAGAGACGGCAACGAGTGGTTCGTTGACCTCAGGGCCGACCGGCTGGCGCAATCGGTGCATATCGACGTCGAAGGCTATCGGGCCGACGACGACTGGTTCCACCTTGCCCCCGGCGCGATGCGGCGCGTGAAGCTCCACGCGCTGTCCGGCGTGGAAAGCGATATTCCGCCTGCGGGCGAGATCAGAAGTCTAGGCAGTTCGCATCGCGTCGCAATCGAGGGCTGACGCTCCTGCGAGGATGATGCCGATCCATTGGGAAAGACCGTGATTTGAGAACGATATACCGCTTTCTGCGCGCCCATGTTCTGCAGTGGCTGATCCCGCGGTCGCGTCTTGCCTTCAATCCGCGCCGGCCGGTGGAAATCGTCGGCTATCTCTCGATGGCGGTCGGCGTTGGCGAATCGGCAAGGCTCTGCGCCGGCGCATTGACGGAAGCTGGGCGGGCGATTTCGCTCTCCGACGTCAGCACGCATCCTGACGAGAATTCCTTCGCCGGATGGATGCCGTCGCATCTCTCCACCGAACCGGCGGGGAGCCGGATCTGGCACCTCAATCCGCCGATGCTGCCGCGCGCCATCCTGAAGAAGGGCGTTGCCAATTTCACCCGCGCCTTCAACATCGGCTATTTCGCCTGGGAGCTCGAAGTCGTGCCGGCCGAGTGGCGCAATGCCATGCATTACATGAATGCCGTCTTCGTGCCGTCGGAATTCACCAGGCGGGCGATTGCGCCCCTCACTGCGGCACCGGTCATCGTCGTTCCGCATCCCGTCACCGAGAAGCCGGCGACGGAAGGCATGCGTCAGAGATTCGGCATCGAGGAAGACGCCTTTCTCGTCAGCTTCATCTTCAGCGCCGGCTCCTCGATCAACCGGAAGAATCCGCAGGCCGTCATCGAGGCCTTCAGGATATTTGCCGGCGAATGCCCCAGCGCCTTCCTTTTGATGAAGGCCAGCGGCGATATCAACAAGGATGAGGGCCTGCGCGAATTGGTCGCCTCGGTTAAGGGCAATACCCGGATCAGGATCGTCACCGACAGGATGTCGGACTCCGATATCAACGGCCTCATCCGCTGTTCAGACGCCTATCTTTCGCTGCATCGTTCCGAGGGTTTCGGGCTGACGGTGGCCGAGGCGATCATGCAGCGTACGCCCGTCATTTCCACGGCCTGGTCGGGCACGGCGGATTTCTGCGATCCCGACAATAGCTGGCTGGTTACCCCTCCCCTCATTCCGGTGGTCGATACGCATCCCGAATTTGCCGGGCTCGAAGGCGCGGTCTGGGCCGATCCCTCACCCGAGGCGGCGGCCGCGCACCTGCAAGATATCTTCCGCACACCCGAGCGCGCACGAGAGAAGGCCGAGAAGGCACGGGAGTTCCTGCTGCGTTACCTCGCAGAAAACAGCTACGAGAAGGCGCTTCAGACGCTGGCGGCGATGCAGGCGAGCTAAGCTGAGGTCGTCACTCCGCTTTATTTTAACATTTTCGCATTAGAGATGGCGGGTATGCGGCGGTAGGCCGATCCTGACGGATGGACAGATGTCGAAGGGTATTATCGCAAACTCGGTGATGAACGCGGCGGCAGGCATGCTGCTGCTTCTGACGGGCTTTGTGTCATCGATCATAACCGCGCGGCTGCTCGGGCCGGAAGCCAACGGCATCGTCGCCTTCTCGCTCTGGCTGGTGGTGACCGGCGCCTCGATCGCCGAGCTCGGCTCCAGCATCACGCTGCTGAAGACGTTGCCGCAACTTTCGGCGGAAGGCTTCGACGCCCGCCGCCGGCGGGGTTTTGCCGCCATCCTCGTCAGCTTCATGATGTTCTCGACCGTCGTGCTGCTGGCGCTCTACGCGCTGTTCTTCCTCACCTCAGAAAAGATGCACTGGGCCGACACGGCGCCATCCGTCGCTCTGGTCACGGGCGTGCTGTTCTTCATCCAGGCGATCGGTTCCTTCGTCAAATTCTACCTGATCGGCGAAAAGAAGCTGGGCGCCTTCTTTAAGCTGACGGTCGCCGTCTCGATCGTGCAGCTTGCCGGCGTTGCCGTCGGCGCCGTTTTCTACGGCGTCGAGGGCGTTCTCGTCGGTTATGCGCTCGGCCAGCTCGTGCTGTTTTTCGCCACGCTGCCGATCCTTCTGGCGCGGCGCGACTGGTGCGGGGTCTCGCTGAAATATCTCGCTTCCTCTTCCGTCATCCTGTCGATTCAGTTCATCATCGATTCCATTTTCCTCAACCGGCTCGAACTGCTCTTCCTGCAGCAGTTCTGGTCGGTGGAGATGGTCGGCTATTATGCCGTCGGCCTGTCGATTGCCAATATCGCGCTGCAACTGCCGATCCAGATGACCGGCAGCCTGCTGCCCTATTATTCCGAGCGGCGGCACAGCAGCGACGATTCGACATTGCCGGTCGAGGTCTTTACCGCCGTCACCCGCAGCATGGCCTATATCGTGCTGCCGATGAGCCTCGGGCTTGCCGCGATCTCCAGCGAACTGGTGCTCGTCGTGTTCGGCGAAGCGTTCCGCCGCAGCGGGACGGTGGTGGCGCTGCTTGCGCTAGTCGCGCCCGCCTATACCTTCATGCAGATCCTCAGCCTCTATCTGCTGTCGATGGACAGGGCCCGCTCCCGCCTGAACATCAGTGTGATAGGTGGCCTACTGATGGTAGCGGGTTGTTTACTGATCGTACCTAGGCTTGCTGCCGAGGGTGCCGCACTCGTGCGCATCCTCGTATTCGTTGCGATGTCGGTGATGATGATCAGACAGACAGGATTCGGATCCCAGCTTTCGGGTCTCTACGCAAGCCTGACGAAGGTGACGCTCGCCTCCGTGCTGTGTGCTTGCGGAGCGACGTCCGTGCTGGAATTCGTCCAGGGTCCGGCCGGATTGGTCGGCGCGATCATCGCCGGCGCATTCGCCTATTTTGCAGCACTCCGGGTGCTGCGCGCCGTGCCGGGCGAGGATGTCGAAGTCATGCGCTCCATTCTCCAGAAGATGCCTTCCCTGCTGCGGCGACCGGTCGGCCACGCGATCAATTTCATCGCGCCGCGGCTTCCCGGCGATCCCGATCGTGCGAAGGTCGCGCCCGGTGAATTCTCGCTCGAACCGGCCGAGGGCGCGGGACGCAGCGCCGCCCTGCCTGTGGTCTTCGACGGCACGATCGGGCTGTTCATGCCTGAGAATCCGCTCGTGAAGAAACGTTCGGCCGCCGTGCTTTTCGTCAGCCCCTGGGGTTTCGAGGAGATGTGCAGCCGTAAATTCTTCCGCGTCGCGGCCGAGCACTTCTCGGATATCGGCGTGCCGAGCCTGCGCTTCGACTATCGCGGCACCGGCGATGCGCTCGATTTCGGCGCACTGCCGGCGAGGCTGGAAACCTGGGAAGATTCGATCCGTGCGGCCGCCGACAAGCTGAAGTCGCTGAGCGGCTGCGACCGCATCATCCTGATCGCACAGGGCCTCGGCGCGACGCTTGCCCATCGCGTCGGTTCCTCGATCGAAGGCGTCGACAGCCTCGTCATGCTGGCGCCGGTGCTGAGCGGCAGGGCCTATCTGCGCGAACTCAACATGTGGTCCAAGATCATCGATGCCGATCTCGGCCTCGGCAAGGAGCATGTCCAGACCGCCAAGGTGCAGATTGCCGGGCTCGTCATGCCCGAAGAGATCGCTGCCGAGCTCGGAAAGCTCAACATCGCCTCGCCGCAGGGGCTCGCAACCTCCCGCTACCTGATCCTCGAACGTCCTGCCAAAGCCGATGATACCGGCTTTGCCGATGCGCTGAAGGCGTTTGGCGCCGATGTCGAGCAGAAGGCTTTCGAAGGCTATGACGAACTCGCCACCAATCCGCTGTTTGCCAAGACGCCGATGGCTGTCGTCGCGCTGCTGACGACGTGGCTGGAGGCAACGACGACGGCGACATCCGCCGCCCATTCATCGGCCGCGATCGACAACCCGCCGCTTGCCGGCGATGATTTTGCCGAAACGCCGGTGCGTTTCGGAAGCCACAATCATCTGGTCGGGGTCGTCAGCCGGCCGCTTGGCGAGATCAAGGGCAATGCCGTGCTCTTCCTGTCGACGGCCTATGACCGGCATGCCGGCTGGGGGCGGACGACGGTTGATATGGCGCGCGAGCTCGCCCGCCAAGGCGTCGTTTCGCTGCGTTTCGATTCCGCCAATGTCGGCGACAGCCCGCCGCGGCCGGATGCGCCGGAACAGGTGCTTTATTCGGATACGCAGACCGCGGATGCAGTCGCCGCGCTGGATCTGCTCGAAAGCGTCGTCGCCGGCCCCGTCATGGTCGCCGGCCGATGCAGCGGTGGCTATGTCGCCTTCCGCGCCGGCGTCGCCGACGAACGGCTGAAGGCAGTCGTGTCGATCAATCCCTTCGTCTATTACTGGGATCCTGACATGCCGGTGCGCCGGGAGCATGTCGTCTCCGTTCCCCGCAGCCTCGATGATTACAGCCAGCGCCTGGCGCGGCTCGACACGCTGAAGCGGCTGCTGCGCGGCCAGGTGGATGTCGTTGCGGCGCTGCAGAACATCGTCATCGCCGCCGGCCGCCGGCTGTCGCCGTGGATCGCGCCGCTGCTCGAGCTGCTCCCCGACCGGCGCCATATCGCCCGCGAGGTCCGGCACTCCTTCGCGTTGTTCGGCAAACGCAAGGTGCCGCTGACGCTGATCTACAGCGAGGGCGATGTCGGGCTCGACCATGTCTATTTCCACTTCGGGCCGCGCGGCGCCAGGCTTTCGCGCTATCCGAACGTACGGCTGCTGATGCTGCCGGATGCCGACCACAATCTGACGCCGCCGCAATCGCGCAAATTCGTGCTCGACGAGATCATCCGTCTGGCGAGAGCGTGACTGGGGATTTTACAGCTCACGCGTCTTTTCACAGGCGCAACGCTGTAGCGCTTATGCGGCAGGAAGACAGGGTCACATGCTTTCTGCGGCGCTGACATCAAGCGATCTGTAGAGATCGATGTAACGTCCGGCGACAATATCCCAGGAATAACCGCGGGCGGCGTCGAGAAGCTCGGCGCGAACGGCGTCCGGCTGGCGCGAAAGAGCTTGATGGGCCGCTTCGATCGCCGTGGCGGCGCTCTCAGGATTGGTGAAATCGGCAAGCATGAGAACGGGATGCCGGGCTGCAAGCGTCGCAAAGGCATTGTTGGCATTCAGCACCGGCAGGAGGCCGGCGCTCATCGCCTCCAGTGCCACGAGGCCGAAACCTTCATATTCCGAGGCGGAGGCGAAAATCGAGGCTTCTGCGATGATGCGCCGGATGGTGTCGTTCTCGGGCGACACATGCAGGGTGACGCGGCCGGAAAGATGACGGCTTTCGATCGCGCCTTCGACATCCGCCCGGTTGAGGTCTGATTCGGCGCCGACAATGTCGAGATGCCATTCCGGATCGCGGGCCTTCAGCATGGCCATCGCATCGAGCAGGTGGTCCAGCCGCTTGTTCACCGAAAACCGGCCGATCGTGACGATGCGGCGCCTTGCCCGGCGCGAAGCGGTGTCGGCGAACTTGCCGATATCGGCGCCGTTTTCGATCAGCAGGCTGTCGGGCGCGATCTCGGAAAACTGCTTGAGGTCGGAGGCGCTGCAGCAGACGACGCGGCGGTAGGCCATCGCCGAAGCGCGGGTCAGCGTCCGGAACCAGATCTTCTTGATCGTCGCGTATTTCTGCGTGTGGAAGAAGCCGCCATGAGTGGTGACGATCATCGGCTTGCCGTGCAGCAGCCGGCCCCAGGCGAGCGCGTCGAAGAAGAAGTCGATGGCATGGACATGCACGAGATCGGCATCGGCAAGATGGCGGAAAACCTCAGGCGCCAGCGGATAGCGGCTGGTGCCGAACCAGGGAATGCGCACCACTTCGATGCCGTCGATATCTTCGCGAAGCGGCAGCTTGTCCTCAGGCGCAGTGAAGAGCGAATCCAGCGTGACGACGCGCACGCGGTAACCACGGCGCACGGTCTGGCGGGCGAGATTGGCGACGACGTCTTCCAAACCGCCGCGATTGGGCAGGAACTGGCGCACGACATGGACGATCAGCGGGGCCGTTTCCAACTGCGGCTTCGCGCGCGCCCTATCTGCCTCGACGATCGACATTTTCCACCTATCGCTGGACGTACCCGCCCGTGCTGATGCGGGCCTGTGATAATAACGACCAGATATGCCCGGCGTTAAAGCGGGGTTTAGGCGACGTCCTGCGAGGGCCAATCTTCGCGAAAAAGGTTAACCGTGTCTGACGGGAATTCAGAATGCCTTGAAGGTCAGCGTCGTCAGCGAGCGGACGATGCCGGGAATATTGGCGATGTTGTCGTTGATGAATTTGCCGATATCCTGGCCTTCCTCGATATAGACCTTCAGCAGCAGATCGTAGTCGCCGCTGGTCGAATAGAGCTCCGAGACCAGTTCGGTCTGGTAGATCGCGTCGGCGACATCATAGGTCTTACCGGGTGCGCATTGGAGCTGGACGAAGATCGGCTTCATGGAGATTTCCTGCAAAGTTGTTTGGTAGGCATAATGGTCGAAAGCGCCATGCCGATGCAAGCCGTTCGTCACACAGCCGGGTTGGCGGCCGCTTCCGCGACGATCCAGTCACGAAAGGCGGCCAGCGGCGCATAGTCGGCGCGCTCGGGCGGAAAGGCGAGATAATAGCGCTCGCGGCTCTCCATTTCACGATCAACAGCGGCGACGAGATCGCCGCGCTTGATTTCCTCCTGCATCAGGAATGTCGGCAGCAGGGCGACGCCAAGGCCGGCGATTGCTGCCTGCGCGGCCGTGGCGAACTGGTCGAAGAGCATGCCGTGCACGTTTTCGAAAGAAACGCCGTTGCCGGCGAACCATTGCTCCCAGGCGTCGGGACGTGTCGTCAGATGCAGCAGTGGAACGGCGAGCAGATCCTCCGGTCCTGAGATCGCATATTGCTTCAGAAAATCCGGACTGCAGGCCGGCACCGTGCGCTCCGACATCAGAAGCGCGAGTTCGGCGCCCGGCCAGTGCGGGTGGCCGAAATGGATCGCGGCATCGATCGAATCGAGGCGGAAATCGAAGGGCGAAAGCCGGGTCACCAGATTGATGGTCACGCCGGGATTGGCGGCGAGAAAGCGTCCCAGGCGCGGCGCCAGCCAGCGCGTGCCGAAGGTCGGCAGGATGGCGAGATTAAGCGTGCCGCCATGCGGATTGGCGCGCAGGTTCAGCGAGGCGCTCGATATGCGCCGCAGCGCCTCGCGAATCTCGCGGGCATATCCGTCGCCGGCAAGCGTCAGCCGCATGGTCTGGCGTTCGCGCAGGAAGAGCTCGACGCCAAGCTGCTCCTCCAACGCGCTCACCTGGCGGCTGACGGCGCTCTGCGTCAGATCGAGTTCGCGCGCCGCTGCCGTCACGCTGCCGGTGCGGGCAACCGCCTCGAAGGCGGCGAGATGCGAAATCGATGGCAGAAAACGTCTGGACGTCAGCATGGTCATTCCGTTTCAGAATGGGCTATTTCCGAAATAGCGATATTTGCGTCTTTGTCGCGCGTGTAAAGAGGTTCATCCTGCAAAAACGGAATGAGCCGGAGTTTCCCAATGCCTCAAGCCTTCGTTTCCCCAGACCGCATCCGATCATTGTTCACCGAGGCGATGTCGCAGATGTACCGGGCGGAGGTGCCGCAATACGGCACGCTGATCGAACTGGTGGCGGATGTGAATGCCGGCTGCCTCGAGAATGATCCCGATCTGCGCGATCGCCTGGCCGGCGCCGGCGAGCTGGAGCGCATCGATGTCGAGCGTCACGGCGCTATCCGGCTCGGTACGGCAGACGAACTCTTCACCATCCGCCGGCTATTTGCGGTCATGGGTATGCAGCCGGTCGGCTATTACGATCTTTCGGTCGCCGGCGTGCCGGTTCATTCCACCAGCTTCCGGCCGATCGACGAGGCAGCGCTCAACGTCAATCCATTCCGCGTCTTCACCTCGCTGCTGCGACTGGAACTGATCGAGGACGAAGGGCTGCGCGGCGAGGCCGAAGCCATTCTGGCGAAACGGCGGATCTATACGCCGCGCGCCGTCGCACTGATCGAGCGCCACGAGCAGAAGGGCGGCCTGACAGAGGTGGAGGCGACGGAATTCGTCGCCGAGGCGCTGGAAACCTTCCGCTGGCATGGCGAAGCGACCGTCAGTGCCGAAACCTACAAGCGGCTGCACGATGCGCATCGGCTGATCGCCGACGTCGTCAGCTTCAAGGGGCCGCACATCAACCATCTGACGCCGCGCACGCTCGATATCGACGCGGTCCAGGCCCGCATGCCGGAACGCGGCATCACGCCGAAGGCGGTCATCGAAGGACCGCCGCGCCGCCGTTGCGATATCCTGCTGCGGCAGACGAGTTTCAAGGCGCTGGAGGAAACGATCGCCTTTTCCGGTGACGACGGCGCGATACAAGGGACGCATACCGCCCGCTTCGGCGAGATCGAACAGCGCGGCGTGGCGCTGACGGCGAAGGGCCGGGCGCTCTATGATCAACTGCTCGCCTCGGTTCGCGGCGAGGTGCAGGTCGGCGCCGGCGGCGCCAAGGCCGGCGCCTACGATCAAGAACTCGCCGCGCGTTTCAAGGCACTGCCGGACAGCTGGGACGAGCTGCGCAGGGCGGATCTGGCCTTCTTCCGCTATTCCGCGACGCCTGCGGGCATTGCCGCTGCGGTCGGCAGCACGCTGCCCGGCGATCCGGAGGCACTGATCGCCGGGGGTTACCTTGCCTTCACCCCGATCGTCTACGAAGATTTCCTGCCCGTCAGCGCGGCCGGCATCTTCCAGTCGAACCTCGGTACCGACCAGCAGCAGAACTACGCGACCCGCTCGAACCGTGACGCCTTCGAGGCAGCACTCGGCGCCACAGTCCAGGACGAGCTGGCGCTCTACGCCGAACGCCAGGCGGCATCGCTGGATTCGGCACTGGAAGCGCTCGGCCTTGCGGACTTGCCGTTGAAGACCGTTGCGTGAAATGGCCGCTTCAACACTTTCTTTTATGTATTAGAGTATCCGCGATTTCGCTCTGATCGGACTGAGCCATGCTGAATGATCCGCGCTCCCACGGCCTTTGGGAAAAGACCGCGCCCGAAGCGCCGACGACCTCGCCTCTCGACGGCGCAGTACCGGCCGATGTCGTCATCGTCGGCGGCGGTTACACCGGCCTCTCTTCCGCCTTGCATCTTGCCGAAGCCGGGTCGAAGGTGGTGTTGCTGGAGGCCAAAGAGATCGGCTTCGGCGGGGCTGGGCGCAATGTCGGGCTGATCAATGCCGGCATGTGGGTGATGCCGAACGATCTGCCCGGCGTGCTCGGCCCGGTGCATGGCGAACGACTGCTCGATCTGCTCGGCAATGCGCCGAAGCTCGTCATGGAGCTGATCGACAAGCATCAGATTGCCTGCGAACTCGCACGGAACGGCACGCTGCATTGCGCGGTCGGCGCGGACGGGCTGAAGGAGATCGAGAATAGGGCGGCGCAATGGTCCGCCCGCGGCGCCGCCGTGACGCTGCTCGATGCAGCGGAAACGGCCAAACGTATCGGCAGCGATGCCTATACCGGTTCTCTGCTCGACAAACGCGCCGGCACCCTGCAGCCGCTTGCCTATGCGCGCGGCCTTGCCCATGCCGCCGTCAAGGCCGGCGTCGCCATTCACACATCCAGCCCGGTCGTTTCAACGGAGCGTAACGGCAGCGGCTGGACCGTGAAGACGGCAAGCGGCGAGGTCAGCGCGGAGTGGATCATCGTCGCGACGGATGCCTACAGTACCGGCCCGTGGGAGCAGGTTCGTAGCGAACAGGTGCATCTGCCCTATTTCAATTTCGCCACTGTGCCGCTCGGCCACAATCTGCGCCAGTCGATCCTGCCGGGGCGGGAAGGTGCGTGGGATACCAAGGAAATCCTCTCCTCCTTCCGCATGGATCAGGCCGGCCGTCTCGTTTTCGGCAGTGTCGGGGCGCTGCGCAATACCGGGCTTGCCGTTCACAAGGGCTGGGCCAAACGCGCATTGAAGCGGCTCTTCCCTGTTATCGGCGACGTCGAATTCGAATGCGAATGGTATGGCCAGATCGGCATGACCGACAATGCGCTGCCGCGATTCCACAAATTCGCACCTGGTGTCGTCGGCTTTTCGGGCTACAATGGCCGCGGCATTGCCCCCGGTACGGTCTTCGGCCGTACGCTGGCGGAGCATATCCTCGGCCGGCTTCCGGAAGCCGATCTGCCGCTGCCGCTGACTTCGCCCACCGAGCCAAGCTTCCGTGCACTCAAGGAAATATGGTACGAAGCCGGCGCTCAGGTCGCCCATTTCGCCGATGCCCGCTTCTAAAGAAGAATAAGATTGGAAACACGACAATGACCATCGCCGTCCTCGATCTCGCCACCGAAACCGCCAAACTGCTTGCCGAACTCGGCGTCGATGCCGGCCGCTATCACGGCGGCACGCTTTCCGTCACCTCGCCGGTCACCGGCAAGGAAATCGGCAAACTCAGGGAACATTCCGTTTCCGAGACGAAGGCGGCGATCGAAGCGGCGCACCAGGCCTTCCTCGAATGGCGTGCCGTGCCGGCGCCGAAGCGCGGCGAACTGGTCCGCCTGCTGGGCGAGGAACTGCGCGCCTCCAAGGCGGCGCTCGGCCGTCTCGTTTCGATCGAGGTCGGCAAGATCACTTCGGAAGGTCTGGGCGAAGTGCAGGAGATGATCGACATCTGCGATTTCGCGGTCGGCCTTTCCCGTCAGCTTTACGGCCTGACGATCGCCACCGAGCGCTCCGAACACCGGATGATGGAAAGCTGGCATCCGCTCGGCGTGATCGGCATCATCTCCGCCTTCAACTTCCCTGTTGCCGTCTGGTCGTGGAATGCAGCACTTGCGATGGTCTGCGGCAATTCCACCGTCTGGAAGCCTTCGGAAAAGACGCCGTTGACGGCGCTTGCCGTGCAGGCGCTGTTCGAAAAAGCGCTGAAGCGTTTTGTCGCCGAGGGCGGTAGCGCACCGGCCAATCTGTCGACGCTGATCATCGGCGGCCGGGAGGTCGGCGAAGTGCTGGTCGACCATCCGAAGATCCCACTGGTTTCCGCAACGGGCTCGACGGCGATGGGCCGCGCCGTCGGTCCGCGCCTGTCGCAGCGTTTTGCCCGCGCCATTCTCGAACTCGGCGGCAACAATGCGGCGATCGTCTGCCCGTCGGCCGATCTCGACCTGACGCTGCGCGGCGTTGCCTTCTCCGCCATGGGCACGGCCGGCCAGCGCTGCACGACGCTGCGCCGTCTCTTCGTGCATGACAGCGTCTACGACCAGCTGGTGCCGCGCCTGCAGAAGGCCTACGGCTCCGTCACCATCGGCAATCCGCTCGAAACCGGTACGCTTGTAGGACCGTTGATCGACGGCCAGGCTTTTAAGAACATGCAGGCGGCGCTTGGCGAGGCGAAATCGGCCGGCGGCACGGTGACCGGCGGCGAACGCGTCGACAACGGCTCGGCTGAGGCCTTTTACGTTCGCCCGGCGCTTGTCGAAATGCCCGATCAGACCGGCCCGGTCGAGCACGAGACCTTCGCGCCGATCCTCTATGTGATGAAGTACAGCGATTTCGACGAGGTGCTGGCGCTGCACAATGCCGTGCCGCAGGGGCTGTCGTCTTCGATCTTCACCAACGACATGCGCGAGGCCGAAACCTTCGTCTCCGCTCGCGGTTCGGATTGCGGCATCGCCAACGTCAATCTCGGGCCTTCGGGCGCCGAGATCGGTGGCGCTTTCGGCGGCGAGAAGGAGACCGGCGGCGGCCGCGAATCCGGCTCGGACGCCTGGAAGGCCTATATGCGCCGCTCCACCAACACGATCAATTACGGCAGGACGCTGCCGCTGGCGCAGGGCGTCAAGTTCGACGTCGAATAAGCCGGCTGCAAAGGCTGCAAAAGAGAGGCGGCGCTCGGGAAGCGTCGCCTTTTTTGCTCAATCGACATTTATTCCCCTGTAATATGAAATATTGAGTCAAGATATTGTGATGGCTTTTCCGGCCAAGACAAACTTGAAATCGGCAGTCAGGAAAAATATACGCCTGTCATCGCCCTTGGAGAGCTCGGGTGACATCGCCACGGAGGCCATCATGAACATTGCTCTTAACCGTTTTTCCCTCGCGCTTGCCGCTTCGCTTCTCTCCGCCACCGCGCTCGCAGGCAGCGCTAATGCGCAGGACGAAGGTCTCGTTGTTTACAATGCCCAACACGAAAGTCTGGGCCGCGAATGGATCGCTGCTTTCACCAAGGAGACCGGCATCAAGGTCACCATGCGCCAGGGTAGCGACATGCAATTCGCCAACCAGATCATTCAGGAGGGCGACGCCTCTCCCGCGGATATCTTCCTGACGGAGAATTCGCCGGCAATGACACTGGTCGATGGCGCGGGTCTCTTCGCCCCCATCGAAAAGGAAACGCTGGACCAGGTTCCGGATCAGTATCGCCCGGCTGACGGCATGTGGACCGGCATTGCCGCCCGCACCACCGTTTTCGCCTATGACAAGACCAAACTTACCGAAGACAAGCTGCCGAAGTCGATGCTCGACCTCGCAGATCCCGCCTGGAAGGGCCGCTGGGGTGCGGCACCTGCCGGTGCCGACTTCCAGGCCATCGTCGCCGCCCTGCTGCAGCTCAAGGGCGAACAGTCGACGGCCGACTGGCTGAAGGCTCTCAAGGAAAACGCTACGCCCTACAAGGGCAACAGCGTCGCCATGAAGGCGGTCAATTCAGGCGAAGTCGAAGGCGCGATCATCTATCACTATTATTGGTTCGGCGATCAGGCCAAAACAGGCGAGAACAGCAAGAATGTCGGCCTGCACTACTTCAAGAACCAGGATCCGGGCGCTTTCGTCAGCGTTTCGGGCGGCGGCATCCTGAAGTCGACGCAGCACATGAAGGAAGCACAGGCTTTCCTGACGTTCCTCACCAGCAAGGCTGGCCAAGCGGTCCTCAAGGACGGCGATTCCTATGAATATGCCATCGGCAAGGATGCGCCCTCCAACGACAAGCTCACACCGCTTGCCGACCTCAACGCGCCGAAGGTCGAAGCTTCGACCCTCGACAGCAAGAAGGTCGTCGAACTGATGACGGCCGCCGGCCTGATCTAAAGCGCGGCGCGCCACACTTTAGATCTTTGGTCTTCCACATGTCGTCGTCGCAAAACCGCGGCACAGTTTTGCGCGACATGCTTTGACTTTTCTGCCGCAGGCTTCCGCCGGCCAAAACTATTGCTTTTGGCTCAAGAAAACCTTAGGGCATGACGATATGCGGCAACCGTCTTTCAAGGGCGGTTGCCTTCCTTTTTCAGCGTGTGAAGGCATCGGCCTTGCTGCAGGACAACAGATTACTCGCATCCGGCAACCAGGCGCCGGTCGCGCCGAGGGCCGCGCGAATGGCTTTGCCGCGCGGACGCATGCCGCACGCTTCCGTGATCCTGCTTGCAACCGTCGTCGCGATCTTCAGTCTCGTGCCGCTCGGCTTCATTGGCTGGGTCACCTACGATGTCGGCTGGGAAACGGTGAAGGCCCTGGTCTTCCGGCCGCGTGTCGGCGAACTTCTCGTCAACACGGTTCTCCTGGAATCGATCACCATTCCGCTGTCGATCGCGCTTGCGGTGACGCTTGCCTGGCTGACGGAGCGAACGGACATTCCTTTCGCGCGGCTCTGGGCCTGGCTTGCAATCGCCCCGCTCGCCGTGCCTGCCTTCGTGCACAGCTATGCCTGGGTCAGCCTCGTTCCCGGCATGCGCGGCCTGCAGAGCGGCGTCTTCGTCTCGGTCATCGCCTATTATCCGTTCCTCTACCTGCCGGTCGTCGCAGCGCTGCGCCGTCTCGATCCGGCCATCGAGGATGCCGCGGCCTCGCTGGGTCTTAATCCCTGGCGGGTCTTCTTCCGCGCCGTGCTGCCGCAACTGAGGCTTGCCATCTGCGGCGGCTCGCTGCTGATTGCGCTGCATCTGCTTTCGGAATACGGCCTGTTCGTCATGATCCGGTTCGACACGTTTGCGACGGCGATCGTCGATCAGTTCCAGTCCTCCTACAACAGCCCTGCCTCCAACATGCTCGGCGGCGTGCTTGTCGCCTGCTGTCTTTTTCTGCTCGGCTTCGAGGTGCTGGTGCGCGGCAATGAACGTTATGCCCGTGTCGGCTCCGGCTCGCCACGTCCGGCGGACCGCCGCCGGCTGGGCTGGTTCACGGTGCCGGCCGTGTTGCTGCCCGTCATCCTGGCGGCGCTGACGCTCGGCGTGCCGCTGGTGACGCTTGGCCGCTGGCTCTATCTCGGCGGCACCGGTATCTGGCGCATCGAAGTCGGCAGCGCCTTCCTGCAGACGATCGTGCTTGCCGTTGTCGGCGGCGTGCTGGCGACGATTGCCGCAGCACCGATGGCCTGGCTTTCCGTGCGTGCGCCGGGCCGCTTCCAGCGGGTGCTCGAAGCCTGCCATTATTATGTCGGCTCGCTGCCGGGCGTCGTCGTGGCGCTGGCGCTGGTGACGATCACCGTGCGTCTTGTGCTGCCGCTCTATCAGACCTTCGCAACGCTGCTCGTCGCTTATGTGATGCTTTTCCTGCCGCGCGCCATGGTCGGGCTGCGCGCCAGTATCGCCCAGGCGCCGGTGGAGCTGGAGCGCGCCGCGATGGGTCTCGGCCGCACCCCGGGTCAGGCGGTGCGGCAGATCACCATGCGGCTTGCAGCACCGGGAGCGGCCGCCAGCGTCGCGCTGGCTGCACTCGGCATCACCAATGAACTCACGGCGACACTGATGCTGTCGCCCAACGGCGTCGATACGCTGGCGACGAAATTCTGGTCGCTGACCAGCGAGATCGACTATGTCTCGGCCGCCCCCTATGCCTTCATGATGGTCGTGCTGTCGCTGCCGCTCACCCTGATGCTCTATACCCAATCGAAACGGACCGCCGGCCAATGACGCTGCTTACGATCGAGAACATCAGCAAGCGTTATGGCCCCGTCCAGGCGTTGAAGGATATTTCGCTCGATGTCGCGGCGGGCAGCCGCACGGCCGTCGTCGGCCCGTCCGGTTCAGGCAAGACGACGCTGCTGCGCATCATTGCCGGCTTCGAGCAACCGGATGTCGGCAGGGTGACGCTGGATGGCGAGGTGCTTGCCGACGGTCCGGCGACAGTACCGGCGCATAAACGCGGCATCGGCATCGTCTCGCAGGACGGCGCGCTGTTCCCGCACTTGAGCGTTGCCGAGAATATCGGCTTCGGCTTCGAACGAGGGGCTGCGGATCGCGAGAAGCGCGTGCTCGAGTTGCTCGATATGGTCGAACTCGACCGCGGCATGCTGGCGCGGCGTCCGCATCAGCTTTCCGGCGGCCAGCAGCAGCGTGTGGCGCTCGCCCGTGCGCTCGGCCGCAAGCCGCGGCTGATGCTGCTCGACGAACCTTTCTCGGCACTCGATACCGGCCTGCGTGAAAATATGCGCAAGGCGGTTGCGCGCGTGCTGCAGGCAGCCGGCATCACCACCATCCTCGTCACCCATGATCAGGAAGAGGCATTGACCTTTGCCGATCAGGTGGCGGTGCTCAGGGAAGGACGGCTGATCCAGGCCGGGTCACCGCAATCATTGTATCTGCATCCGCGCGATCGCGAGACGGCGCTGTTCCTTGGCGATGCCGTGCTGCTTCCCGCGATCATTCGAAACGGCCTTGCAGACTGCGCCCTCGGCCATGTCGCCGTCGAAGGCAGTCGTCAGGGCAAGGCGGAGATCATGCTGCGGCCCGAGCAGATCCGCGTCGTTGCCGATGAAAGCGATCGCAAATATGGCGGGCGTGTCGTCGAGGTGGAGTTCGGCGGCGCGGTCTGCACTGTCGCCGTCTCGCTCGACGGCGTGGCGTTGCCGCCGATCCTGATCAAGACCTCAAGCGTCGCGCTTCCGGCGCGAGGCGATCTCGTTCGCCTCGATATCGCCGGCAAGGCGCATGTCTTCGAGAACTGATACCGCGCGACAGCGCTAGACCTAGCCGACCTTGCGTACCAGTTCTTCCGGCTCGATGCCTTCGAGCCAGCCACCGGTAAAGCCGGCGCGCTCGAGCCCGAGGCGGATGACCGGCGATTGCCGCATCAGTTTCCAGATGAAATCCGAACGGTCGTTCTCGATGGTCATGACGACAAGGCCCTGATCGATGCCGACGGTGCGGTCGTCGACCCAGCCTTCCGGCCGCTTGGTCTTGACCGTCGGGTTGAAGCCGCCAGGAAAGCCGCCTTCCAACAGCAGGTTCGGATAGGTGGTCAGAAGCGCCTTGGTGCCGTCGAGAGCCGCCTGCTTGTCGTAGGGCAGGCAGGCAAGGGCTGCCCAGGGTGCGATCGTGCCGTCATCGGGGCCGAGCGGTGCGCCGCGGGCGGCGTAGCCCAGAACCTTCGGCTGGCGGCCGCCGCGCATGCGCCGTGTCGGCGGCGGACCATCACAGGCGGTGAATCCCCAGATATTCCTGTTATAGCCGACGAACTGGCCGGGATTGCGCTCGGCATAGTCACGCTGGACGTTGATCATCACCTGCGTGTTGCGGAAATAGTCCCAGTTCCGCTCCGCCATCGGCTTGTCCTGAATGGCGCGGAAATCGATCCAGGCATGCGAGAACAGGTGGATGAACAGCGGCCCGGCATAGAGATAGGACTGCTCGCCGTGCAGCATCCAGGAATAGCTTGACGTAAAGGCGTCGTAGCTCGGTTGCGGGATCGGGTGCGTCGGCGAAGCGAGCGCCAGCGTATAGAGGATGATCGCCTCGTCGAAGCCGTGATAGCGCCAGCGCAAGAAGCCGGAAGAGGGCTTCCAACCCATGGCAATAGTGTCGCCCTTGTTCAGCGCCCAGCGCCAGTCGACGCGCTCGTAGATGAAGGTCGCGAGTTCCCGGATTTCGGTTTCCGTCTCGTCGTCCTCGCGATTGAAATATTGCGCAGCCGTGAGGATGCCGGCGACGAGCAGCGCCGTGTCGATGGTCGAGAGCTCGCTGTTCCAGGCGCGATGGCCGGTATCCATGTGCAGGAAATGATAGAAGAAGCCGCGGTGGCCAGTCGCGTGGCGTTCCTCGCCCTGACGCGCCTCGGCGAAGAACCGTAGCGTATTGACCGTGCGTTCGGCTGCCTCCTCGCGGCTGATCCATAAACGCTCGACACCAACAGGATAGGAGGAAAGCGCAAAGCCGACGGCTGCGATGCTGCACGGAACCCCGCCGATCGAGGTATCCGCCACCAGCCCATTTTCGGGATTGGTATATTTCAGGAAGTACTTGAACGCCGAATGCTGCAGCCTGTCGACGAGCGCTGCATCAATGTCTTCAATCCGTTGCAGCATAGGCTCCTACCCAACTGTTGCATCGCCCCACGCTTCAACATGGGGGCCGTTCCCGGGCAAATCAAACCTTTTTGATTCGCAAGGATAAGAGAACACAAAAGGGTGGAATCGGTCGTTAATAATTATCGGTAAAATAATATCTAGCAGAAGTCATATAAGCGGTGCAGCAAAAAAGACGGCCTGCGCGCCACCGGCACGGGTTATTTTCCCGCAATACTTGTTTTCCTGATGCTTTCGAGAGTGGGTTTTCAATTTCAGGCGGCTTCATCGAGCCGCACCAGATGACCTGCCGACACTTCCCGATATCGGCGCGGCGGCGCGACGTAGCCAACCGGGCGAACGGGGCTCTTGAGCTCGTCGGTTCCGAGGTTGCGCTTGATGCCGCGCCGCGAGGGGTCGGGAACGGGCACGGCTGCCATCAGCTTCTTCGTGTAGGCGTGCTGCGGATTGCTGAACAATTCCGCGCGCGGGCCGATCTCGACGATTTCGCCGAGATACATCACCGCGACCCGATGGCTGACGCGCTCGACCACAGCCATGTCGTGGGAAATGAACAGAAAAGCGAGGTTGAGGCTTTGCTGCAGGTCCATCAGCAGATTGCAGACCTGCGCCTTGATCGACACATCGAGGGCCGAAACGCTTTCATCGGCGACGATCACCTTTGGATCGAGTGCGAGCGCTCGGGCAATGCAGATGCGCTGGCGCTGACCGCCGGAGAATTCGTGCGGATACCGTTTCATCATGTCGGGTTTCAGTCCGACGCGTTCGAGAAGATCGGCCGCCTTTTCGCGGGCCTGGGCGCCGGTGCCGAGGCCATGTTCGGTGATGGGTTCGGCGACGGCGGCGCCGACGGTCATGCGCGGGTTGAGGCTGGCGAAGGGGTCTTGAAAGATCATCTGGATGCTGCGGCGCATCCGTCTGAGACTGACCGCGTCAAGGCTCAGCACGTCATAGCCGTCGAGGCTGACACTGCCGCCGTTCGGCTGGACGAGGCGGGTGATCGAGCGACCGGTGGTCGATTTGCCGCAACCGGATTCGCCGACGAGCGACAGCGTCTCGCCCTGGAAGAGATCGAAGGAGACGTCCTCGACCGCATGGATCGCGCCGGTCTTGCGGCCGAGCAGGCCGCCGCGGATATCGAAACGGGTAACGAGGTTCTTGACTTCGAGGATCGGCGTCCGGCGGCGGTCGACGGTGTCGGCCACCTCGACCGGTTCGCGGCGTTCGCCGGTCGCGGTATCGACGACCGGGAAACGCAGCGGCCATTTCCGGTCGGCCATCGAGCCGAGGCGCGGCACGGCCGAGAGCAAAGCGCGTGTATAGGGATGCCTGCCGCGATGGAAGATGTCGTCGGTCGTGCCGGTTTCCACCGCCTCGCCGCGATACATGACGATGGTGCGGTCGGCGATTTCGGCGACGACGCCCATGTCGTGGGTGATAAAGAGCACGGACATGCCCTCTTCTTCCTGCAGCATCTTGATCAGGTCGAGGATCTGGCCCTGGATTGTCACGTCGAGCGCCGTCGTCGGCTCGTCGGCGATCAGCAGTTTCGGCCGGCTGGCGAGCGCCATGGCGATCATCACGCGCTGGCGCATACCGCCTGAGAACTGGTGCGGATATTCGTCGAAGCGCGAGGCGGCGTTGGGGATGCGAACCTTTTCCAGCAGGCGCACGGTTTCGGCCCGCGCCTCGGCCTTGCCGATATCACCATGGCAGGTCAGCGCTTCGGAGATCTGGCGGCCGATGGTGAAGATCGGATTGAGGGATGTCATCGGTTCCTGGAAGATCATGGCGGCGTCGTTGCCGCGCACCCGGCGCATCTCCTTTTCCGAAAGAGCGAGAACATCCTTGCCGTTCAAGGTGATGGCGCCATCGATGCGGCTCGATCCCTTGGCGAGCAATCGCATGATCGAGAGGGAGGTGACGCTCTTGCCCGAGCCGCTTTCGCCGACGATCGCCACCGTCTCTCCTGGCATGACGTCGAAGGAGACGTCGCGCACCACCGGCTTCCAGTCGCCATCGACGAGGAAGGAGGTCGTCAGGTTCCGGACGGAAAGAACCGGGGAGGCGGAGGCTGAAGAAACATCACTCATATCGTTCCCTTGGTCTTGTCTGGTTCACATCTTCAAAGGCGTGGCGAAGGAGGCGGATGGCCTGCCTTCAGCGATGCGGGCCGCTTCCAGCGCCGCGATCTTTTCATCGATCTCGCGCCTGTCCGTCATGCCGTTCGGATTTTGCCGCGTCGCCATCGTCTCGGCGACATGCAGGTAACGTTCACCCGCCACCGCATGCAGGCGGACAAGTTCGGCGAGCGGATCGGGGTGATCGTCGGCGCGGAGGCTCAGCCAGGGATAATCCTGGTCGCGATGGACGACGAGGGCGGCGGACTGCCTGCCGCGTTTATCGCCACCGGCATCCTCGCCTGCCTGCATCGCCAGGAGCAGGCGTTCGGCCAGCGGCTTGTCCATCGCCTTGTTGTAGGTGGCAAGCGTCTCAGTGACGACGTCTGGACCTGCGAGCATGTTGCCGGCGACCGAGACGTTTTCGTCGATCAGATGCCCCGCCCAGTCGATGCATGCGGGACCGGTGAAGGCGGCGTTGCGCCCCTTCGCATCGATGAGGTGCAGCTGCCGCTGATTGCGGCCGGCGTCACGCGCAGTCAGCTCGGCGATGGTCTCCTCCGGCGCCTTGCCGGCGGCAAGCAGCGACAGGCCGTTGACGCCGTAAAGCGGGCTGACGAAGGCCTGTGTGGCGACGGCGCCGATGCCGCCGCGAATATGCGGCACCAGGGCGCCGACGGCAAAGAAGCGGCTCGCGACGGCGATGCCGAGATGACCTGTCGAGGGATCACGGGCGACGATCGACCAGGTCATGGCTATCTCCCGATCGCATAGGCCTGCATCAGGCGCGGGGTGGCTGCGGCGCGCAGCAGGCCGTCGGCATCGCGTCTCGCAGCGGTCAGCCGGCCGATCGTCCAGACATCGGCGACCGTCAGCTTGTGGCCCTTGCGGCGCAGGGCATCGAGGACTTCAGGGCCGAAATTCGCTTCCGCCATCAGGCTGCCGGGTTCGCGGGTGCGCGGATAGAAGGAACCCGGAAAATGCGAGGTATGGAACAGCGGCTGGTCGATCGCCGCCTGCAGGTTCAGCTTGTGGTGCGCATAACGCAGGAAGAAGGAGAGTTGCCACTGCTCCTGCTGATCGCCGCCCGGTGTGCCGAAGGCCAGTGTCGGGCGGCCCTCGTAGAGGCCGAGCGACGGCGTCAGCGTCGTGCGTGGCCGCTTGCCGGGCGCAAGCGACGTCGGCAGGCCTGATTTCAGCCAGAACATCTGGGCTCGCGAATTGAGGCAGAAGCCGAGGCCGGGCACGGACGGCGAGGATTGCAGCCAGCCGCCGGACGGGGTGACGGAGACCATGTTGCCGTCGCGGTCGATGACGTCGATATGCACGGTGTCGCCACGCTTTTCGGAAAGATGCGCCATGGTCGGCTCGTAGACGGCGCCGGTCTTCGAATCCGCGCCGAGCATCTTCATCGTCAGGTCATGCTGCGCTTCGAAGCCAGGCACGATGCCGGGGCGAAGATCGAAGGAGGCGTCTGCGCCGACCAGCTTGCGGCGCTCGGCGGCATAGGTCTCCGACAGCAGATGCGCGATGGGAATCTCCGAAAAGTCAGGATCGCCGTAATAGACTTCGCGGTCGGCGAAGGCGAGCTTCATCGCCTCGACGACGGTGTGGACGAAATCGGCGCCAGCGGGGTTCATCGCGGCGAGATCAAAGCCTTTGAGGATCGACAGGGTCTGCAGGAAGACCGGACCCTGGCCCCAGGGGCCGATCTTGGCGATCGTCCAGCCATGATAATCATAGGTCAGCGGCTCCTCGATCGTCGCCGACCAGTTTGCCATGTCGTTGGCAGTCAAAACGCCCTTGTGGCGGTTGCCGCTTGCATCCATCACCTCGGCGGTCTTCAGATAATCGTCGATCTTCTCGGCGACGAAGCCGCGATAGAAGGCGTCGCGGGCCGCCTCGACCTGCGCTTCCCGGCCGCTTTTCGTCTCGGCCTCGGCGATGACGCGCTTCCAGGTTTCGGCAAGCACCGGATTCCTGAAATTCGCATGCGCTTCGGGGGCGCTGCCGCCAGGCAGCCAGATCTCGTAGGAGGTCGGCCATTCCTTCTCGAAGAAGGCGGCGAGCCCCTTGATGGTGGCGGAGACGCGCGGCAGCATCGGATGGCCATGCTCGGCGTAATAGATCGCCGGTTCCAGCACATTGCGCACGCTCATCGAGCCATAGTCGCGCAGCATCAGCATCCAGCCATCGAAGGAGCCGGGGATGACGGTCGCAAGCAGCCCATCGCCGGGGATCAGGCTCAGGCCTTCCGCCGTATAGTGTTCGATCGTCGCGCCGGCGGGGGCAGGGCCCTGCGCGCAAATGACCTCGACCTTGTCCTTCTTCTTCGAATAGATCACCGCCGGCAGGTCACCGCCCGGGCCGCAAAGATGCGGCTCGACGATCTGCAGCACGAAACCCGTCGCCACTGCCGCGTCGAAGGCGTTGCCGCCCTTTTCGAGAATGCTCATGCCGACGGCCGAGGCGATCCAGTGCGTGGAGGTGACGACGCCGAAGGTGCCGAGGATTTCTGGACGGGTCGTGAATGCGGTCATGTCAAATGTCCTTTCAAGAAATCATGCTTCGCGCGGATCGAGCGCATCGCGCAGGCCGTCGCCTAGGAGATTGAAACCGATGACGACGAGGAAGATCGCGGCACCCGGCCACATCGCCATCCATGGCGCCTGGGAGAGGAAATTCTTGGCGACGTTCAGCATCGAGCCCCAGCTCGGCGCCGGCGGCTGCTGTCCGAGGCCAAGAAAGGAGAGGCTCGCTTCGGCGATGATCGCCGTGGCGATGGTCAGCGTCGCCTGCACGAGGATCGGCGCAAAGACGTTCGGCAGGATGTAGCGGGTGATAATGCTCGAGGACCGGAGGCCGATCGAGCGGGCGCCCTCGACATATTCCTCGGTCTTGACCGAAAGCACCTGGCCGCGCGTCAGCCGCACGAAGACGGGCATGGCCGAAAGGCCGATCGCAATCATCGCATTGGTCAGGCTCGGGCCGAGAAAGGCTGCGAGCGCGATCGCGGTGATGAGGAAAGGCATGGCCAGAAAGGCTTCGGTGATGCGGGAGATCACCATGTCGATCCAGCCGCCGAAATAACCGGAGATAAGGCCGAAGGGCACGCCGATGACAACGGCAATGGCCACCGAGAAGACGCCGGCCATCAGCGATGCCTGCGCGCCCCAGATCATCCGGGAAAGAATGTCGCGGCCGATGTCGTCGGTGCCGAGCCAATGGGCGGCGGAGGGCGCCTTGCGGATCGCCGACCAGCTTGTGGTGTTCGGATCGGGAATCGGAAGAAGGGGGGCGGCAATGGCGAGAATGGCGAAGAAGGCGATGATCGCAAGGCCGACGAGGGCGCCCTTGTTGGCCTTCAGCTTGCGCCAGGCACGGCTCGGCGTGCGGTCGATCGCAGAGGGAATGCCGGTCTCACCGATCGCGGTCATAGGGCGGCCCTCATGCGCGGATTGAGCAGGACATAGAGAATATCGGCCAAGAGGTTCATGAGGATGAAGCCGATCGCCGTGCAGATCACCACACCCTGAACGACGGCGTAGTCACGGTTGAAGACGGCGTCGACGATGAGCTTTCCGAAACCCGGAATGGTGAAGATCTGCTCGGTCAGCACGGCGCCAGCGAGTAGTTCGCCAAAGAGCAGCGCGGTCAGCGTCACGATCGGCAGCATCGCGTTGCGGAAGCTGTGCTCGAGCACGACAGTGCTTTCCGGCAATCCCTTGGCGCGGGCGGTGCGGATGTAATCGGTGCTCAGCACACTCAGCATGGCAGAGCGCGTATGCCGCATCAGGGTCGCCGCCAGCGCATTGCCGAGCACGAAGGAGGGCATCAGCATGGTTTCCAGCGAGCGCAGCGGATTGCTGAAGAAGGGTTCGTAGCCTGACGCCGGCAACCAGCCGAGATTGACCGAGACCAGGAGGATCAGCATGATGCCGAGCCAGAAATTCGGGATCGACAGGCCGGTCAGCGCGATGATGTTGGCGAGATAGTCGATCATCGTGTTTTTCTTGACGGCCGCCAGGATGCCCATCGGCACGCCGATGACAAAGGCAAAGATCATCGACATGATGGCGAGCTGGATGGTGACCGGCAGCTTTTCGCCGATGAGCTGCAGAACCGGCTGGTTGGTGCGCAGCGAGATGCCGAGGTCGCCCTGCAGTGCCGCACCCAGCCAGCGGACATATTGATAGGGCACGGGATCGTTCAGCCGGTATTTCTCGCGCAGGAATTCGAGAACCTGCGGATCGCGTTCCTCGCCGGCCATGGCGAGGATCGGATCGCCGGGCAGCAGTTTCTGCAGCGAGAAGACGAAGATCGAAATGATCAAAAGCGTCGGTATGGCGACCAAGAGCCGTTTGGCGATATAGGTGTACATGGGCGATCCTGACACGACTGGGGTCATGCGGCGGAGGGTTTCCGCCGCATGATTTGCTGGATCAAAAAGTAGAGCATGATGTCGTCCGAAAACCGCTCACACTTTTCGGCATCATGCTCTAGGGATCAGCCGGCTTTCTTGACGCCGACGAGGCGGATCATGCCATCCGGCGACGGAACGAAGCCGGTGATGTTCTTGTGCAGCGCCCAGATCCAGGACTGGTGGCCGAGATAGATGATCGGCAGATCGTCGTTGAGGATGACGGCGGCGGCATCGTATTTCTGCTTGCGCACGGCATCGTCGGTCGAGGCACGGGCTTCGTTCAGCAGCTTGTCTACCTCGGGGTTGCAGTATTTCGTGTCGTTGATGCCGCCCTTGCAGGTGATGAACTGATGGATGTTGCCATCGGGATCGACGCGGCCGGACCAGTCCGAGCGGCTGAGCTGATAGTTGCCGGCGGTCTGCTCGCTGAGCAGCGTTGCGAATTCCGTCGATTTCAGGCTGACGTCGAAGCCGGCTTCGCCGACCATCGACTGGATGATCTGCATCATCTGCATGGCAACGGGATTGTTGGGGATCTGCAGCTCGATCGGCACGCGGTCGAAGCCGGCTTCCTTGATCAGCGCCTTGGCCTTGTCGAGATCGCGGGCGGGGACAGGGATATCCTTGTCGAACCACGGGCTGCTCGGCGGAAAGGGCTGGTTGCCGGAAACTGCCGTGCCTTCGTAGACGATCTGGTTGACGGCATCGCGGTCGATCGCCAGCGAGAATGCCTGGCGCAGGCGCTTGTCCTTGCCGAAAGGATTGTCGGCGCGCGCACCATTGCCGATATTGGTGTAGAGCGCCATGTAGCCGGTGCCGACGGCATCGGCATAGACGAGGCTCGAATCCGCCTTCACGGCTTCAGCGTCGGTCGCGGCCAGGCGCTCGATCATGTCGAGATCGCCGGACCGCAGGTTGGCGAGGCGCACCGTCGTATCTGGGATCGGCAGATAGGTGAGCTTGTCGATGAAGATCTGGTCCTTGTTCCAGTAGTCCTGGAACTTTTCGAGCACGATGCGGTCCTGCTGGACGCGCTCGACGAACTTGAACGGACCGGCGCAGACCGGGTGATCGCCGAACTTGGCGCCGAGCTCCTTGGCGGCCTTCGGCGAGACGATCATGCCGGCACGGTCGGAAAGCTGGGCAAGAAGGGTGACGTCAGGCGCCTTGAGGGTGAACTTGACCTCGTATTCGCTTGTCGCCTCGACCTTTTCCACAGAGCTGAGCTCGCTCTTGCGGCGTGATTCCGGCAGGGTGATGTTGCGCTCGATGGTGGCGACCACGGCTTCGGCATTGAAGGGGGTCTCGTCATGGAACTTGACGCCTTGGCGCAGCTTCATGGTGAGCTCTTTGCCGTCGGTCGACCAGCTCCATTCGGTGGCAAGCTGCGGCACGATTTTCAGGTCCGGTGAGACGTCGACCAGCTTGTCGCACATCGCGGTATAGACGATGCGGCCGACGAAGGTGCGCGACTGCGCGGGATCGAGCACGTCGGCATCGTCCTGCAGGCCGATCTTCAGGTCGACGGCGAAGGCAGGAAGTGCAAACAGTGCGCCGGCAACGGCGGTGGTCAGCAATTTGGCGATCTTCATTCCATTCTCCTCTGTCTATTTTTGTTTGGTTTTTGCTTCCATTCCGGCGGTTATGGCCCGCCATGTTCTTTTCTCCCTGCTCACCTCGCTGTTCAGGCGAGGGTCTTGTCGACCTCCGCTTCGCTATGATCGAGCGAGGTGATGCGGACGAGGCTTTCCTGCAGCGTCAGCAGATGCTGGCGCATCGCTTCGCCCGCCGTGGTCGGGTCATGCGCGGCGATCGCATCGACGATCGCCGTGTGCTGGTTAAAGGTGACGGGGCGCGTCCGGCTGGCGCTGCGGGCGCGCTCGCGGATCGTCTGCCAGGCCTCGTCCTGGCGCACCCGGTTGATGACGTCGAAGATGGTGAGGAAAAAACCGTTGCCGGCGCATTGGGCGATCTGGCGGTGCAGCGCCCCGTCCCAGAGTTCGCGCCCGTCGGCATCTGTGCTTTCGTAGATCTTCTTCACCAGATCGTACATGCGCTCGATATCGGCGGCCTTGGCGCGCATGGCGGCAAGCTGGGCGAGCTGCGGCTCGATGCGCAGGCGCACTTCCATGACCTCCATGAGATCGGTGCCGGCAACGATCGAGCCGACATGATCGCTCCAGCCGTCGGGGCGCGGGCCGGCATAGGTGCCGGAGCCCTGGCGGCGCCAGACGCGGCCCTCGGCCTCCAGCACTTCGAGGGCGCGGCGGACGGCACGGCGGCCGACGCCCAGCATTTCCGAAAGGGTGCGCTCGGTCGGCAGCTTGCCGTCTGCGTCGAGACTGTCGGACCGCAGGAGAGCCCTCAGCCTCTCCAGCGCATAATTCGAATTGCCCTGCGTTTCATCTATCGGCATTCGCTTAAATGGTCCGTACCAATTTTCTATTGGTTCAGTGCAAACCAAATCGCGCCGACCGTCAAGCGCTTTTTTGTGCAAATCGAAATCTGCCCGTTTTTTGCTCAGATGCCGCTATCGCCGCGATATGGAAAAACAATCGATCGCGGCGACAGGGCGCCCCCGCGATCGACACTGTCATCCAGAAAACGCAATTGGTTCAGGTGGAGCTCAGGCCGGCGTCGAGCGTGCGGAGACAAAGACTTGCGGCTCGAAGGCAAAATCCTTGTCGAAGGGGTAGGTCGGATGCTGCTTGCGCAGCCGCGGCAGGCGCTCGACGAACTGATCGACGACACCGGTTGATAGCGCCATCAGGTTCGGATTGGCGATCGGCGCCAGCTCCGGCGAGAGATAGCCCGATTTGACGACGACGATTTTCGCCCGGTGCGGGTCAAGGCCGAGCCGGGTGAAATCGACGATGTTGTGATAGGGCCGGCGCTTGGCGGAGAGCACGAGATCGATACCACTGACCGAAACCACCACCTGCCGGTCAGAGGGATCTGATGTCTCGTGCAGGAATTTGACGGTGAAGCGGGCGACAACCGGCTTGCTACCCTTGGTGTCGAGCGAGGCGCCGACGCTGAGCTCCAGTTCGGCGCCGATGCCGGCGGCATAACAGGCCTCGGTCGCCGCCTTGTCGGCGATGCCGGCAAAGACGACGCCGGTGGCATCCCTGGCGATCAACTCGGCCAGCACATCGGCCCGGTCCCCGACGCCGCCACCGGTGGGGTTGTCGCCGGATTCGGCAAGCACCACTGGCGCGGTCGGGCTTGCGATCGCCCTTTCGACGCATTCCTCGAGCGAGCCGGTCTCGCAACCGAAGACAAAGTCTTCGCGCGCATCCCAATAAGCCCTCGCGAGACGTTTCGCCTCGCGTTCCAGCACGGTGCGGTCGGTGCCGGTCATGATGGCGGCAGCCGTGGCGCGCGGTTCGTCGGCCCAGACATAGCCGACCATCAGCGATGCGTCCCAGACGCCATCGATCGCATCGAGCCCGGGCAGCATGTCATAGAGGCTCTTAGCCGGCTCATCGACGGTGCTGGTGCGCTCGCCGGGCAGCACGACGGGGATCGGCGCCCAGAGAAGGCTCGGCCTCTTGCCGGTTTTCAGGCTCTTTACCAGCATGGAGACGGAGCGGCGCATCGTCTCCTCGACATCGATATGCGGTGCGGTGCGATAGGTGGAATAGATATCGAGCGCATCGATGATGCGCTGGGTGACGTTGCCGTGCAGGTCGTAGCTCGCCGAGACCGTGCAATCCGCGCCGACCAACGCGCGGGCCGCGCTGATCCAATCGCCTTCGGCATCCTCCATGCCCTCGACATACATGGCGCCGTGCATGGCGAGATAGAGACCGTCGAGCGGCAACATCGGCTTCAGCCGCTCGAGGAATTCACCCTTGAAGGCTTCGTAGGTGGCGCGCGAAACCGGGCCGCCGGCAATGGCCCGGGCATGGATCGTCGGCAGGAATTCCGCATCATAATCCCTGAGGAAGGCGAAATAGGGAGACGCCAACAGTGCGTCCCCGCGCACCACGCGAAAATCTTTCTCCTCGTTCAGGACGGGATTGTATGTGCTGCATTCGGTATGAATGCCACCGACGGCGATGCGCATGGGAAACCTCAGTTGATGTTGGGAGCGATCAGGAAATTATGGGCGGTGATGCCGGCACCCCGGCCCGAGCGCCGACGACGCGCTGGGGGCGGATCGGTGTCGGTCGAGGGAGTTTGTGCTGCGATAAACTGAACATTCGGGATCCGATCCGGACGCGTCCTTTTGCCTCGACAATAAGTTTACAAACGAACCAATCAACCAAAATAAATTACAATCTTGATCTTCTGAGCCGGCGTCGAGGTGGTGCCGTAATCGCTGAGCCTCCGACCGGCTCGGCTTCTTCCGGCTGATGCCGCGGGCTGATTGCTGCCGACAAACGCGTCAGCATCGCCATAAAGAAAAAATCCCACTTCGGGATCCCGAAATTCCCCCGCTTCGGGATTCCGAAATTCGTCGCGTTTTGGGCGGTATTGCCGCGGAGAAACATCCAATGATTTCAATACCGCAACCAATTTCGAGATTCCGAAGTGCTATACAGATTATGGTGGGGGTCTGGCTGGCCGATGAATTCAGCGAAGCGCTCGACAGGTTCGCCGAACAGGACGTCGATGCGCCCACCCACTCGGAGGCTATCCGTCGTATTCTTGGAGAATGGCTACCAGCTCACGGATTCCTGCCAAAATGATCCCGGAGACGTAGCGCAGGGCGTCAAATCAGCTCTTGCGCGCAAGCTCCTCAGCGGTCGAGACCGTGATCGCCCTTGATGCGGGAGTTGAAGCTTATCGCCACAAAGTGGCGAGCTAAAAATGTTTGAGTATCAGTCATTCGCTGCCGCACCAGGATTCCGAGATGAAATCGGGATTCGGAAACACATGAGTTTCGGAAGTGGTCCCTTGCCGTGCGTTGGCGCAACGGCGTCAATCGTGGCGCTATGCAAACACCTAATTCTATCGGGAGAAACTGGAGCGGGCGAAGGGATTCGAACCCTCGACCCCAACCTTGGCAAGGTTGTGCTCTACCCCTGAGCTACACCCGCTCAATCCGCATCGGTCCGGGGTAGTTGTTGGACCGTGGGCGCCGCCTCGCGGCGACCGGCGCTATATGGCCTAACGGGTTTTCAAATGCAACAGGGAAATGACGGAGAGGCGAAGAAAAATTCTGGTGTTCGCGGAGCCCGGGCGGAAAGGCCGCAAATGCGGGGCAAAGCGTCGGTCGCAAAGATTGCCAAACGATGTGGACCGACTTAATCAGGACGCCTCGCTTTTTCCCTTCCTGCCCAATGGATTGCCCCATGTCGGAAAATGCCGCCAAGACAAGAGAAGAATTGTTTGCCTTTCTCGATGGGCTCGGCATCGCCCATAAGACGGTCGACCATGCGCCGGTCTTCACCGTGGCGGAATCGGTGGCCCTGCGCGACGAGATCCCGGGCGGCCACACCAAGAACCTCTTCGTCAAAGACAAGAAGGACAGGTATTTTCTGCTGACAGTGGAGGAAAATGCTGCCGTCGATCTCAAGCAGGTGCATAATGCCATCGGCGGGTCCGGCCGGGTTTCCTTCGGCAGGCCGGAGAAGCTGATGGAGTATCTCGGCGTCGCTCCGGGTTCGGTGACGGCCTTCGGCGCGATCAACGATACTGCTGAGAATGTCACTTTCGTGCTCGATGCCGAGCTGATGGCGCACGAGATCGTCAACTGCCATCCGCTATCCAATGATGCGACGACCTCGATTGCGAGCGGCGATCTCATCCGTTTCATGGAAGCGACCGGACATAAGCCGCTTGTCTTGAAAGTGACGTCCTGACATACGATTTTAGCGCTAAAGCGCGTCGCGATCTTTTAGATTCGCTCGCCGCGCTTTAGTCTTTGGTTTTGCGCATGTCTTTATCGCAAAACCGCACCACAGTTTTGCGCGAGATGCTTTAGCAAAGACGCCGGCAGGATCGGCGCGGCGGGAGATACCTATGAGCGGCAGCGACAACCCCTATAACGGTTCCTTCGGAAATCAGATGACGGCGACGACAAGCTTCGGTGCTGCGCTGGAACCCGCGGCTGCGACCGGCAGCTACATCACGGAGACGACGACCGCGAATTTCGCCAAGGACGTCATCGAGGAATCGCGCAAGCAGCCGGTGCTGGTCGATTTCTGGGCGCCCTGGTGCGGTCCGTGCAAGCAGCTGACGCCGGTCTTGGAAAAGGTGATCAACGAAGCCAAGGGCCGCGTCCGGCTGGTCAAGATGAATATCGACGACCATCCCTCGATCGCCGGCCAGCTCGGCATCCAGTCGATTCCCGCCGTCATCGCCTTCGTCAATGGCCGTCCTGCCGACGGTTTCATGGGCGCGGTGCCGGAAAGTCAGATCCAGCAGTTCATCGACCGGATCGCCGGTCCGGCCGGCGCCGACGAGGCGGCCGAAATCGAAGCGGTGGTTGCTGAAGCGGCGGAACTGCTTGCTGCCGGCAATATCAACGAGGCCGCTCAGCTCTACGGCGCCGTCATGCAGGCCGACCCCGAGAATGCCAAGGCGCTTGCCGGCATGGCGGAATGCATGATCGCCGCAAACCAGCATCAGCGGGCGCGCGAAATACTGACGGAATTGCCGGAAGAGCTGGCGAAAGACGCCGGCATCCAGGCCGTGCTGATGAAGCTCGAGCAGATCGAGGAGGCCCGCAAGCTCGGTGATCCCGTTGCGCTCGAGCGTGAACTGGCCGCCAATCCCGATGACCACGAGGCGCGAATCAAGCTTGCCAAGATCCGCAATGTCGAAGGCCGGCGCGACGAGGCGGCCGACCATCTGCTGCTGATCATGCGCAAGGACCGTGCCTTCGACGATGACGGCGCCCGCCGCCAGCTGCTGCAGTTCTTCGAGGTCTGGGGCTTCAAGGATCCGGCGACGGTTGCAGCGCGGCGCAAGCTTTCGGCGATGCTGTTCTCGTAGGGCGCGGCGCGTCGACCAAGACACGCTATCCCTTTGAATCTGGGCATCGTGCTTTCCGAAAACCGATTCCGATTTTCAGGGTATGCGCCACTGCATAATTCCTTAAATCGGAATCGATTTAGCGATTGAATTATGCAGTGATTCAAAGTGTTACAGCGTGTTTTGCGCGTCTAAAAGGACGCGCGGCGCTGTAAGTTCGAGCATCTGCCCTTGCGTTTTCGGACGAGGGCACCACATTCTCGTCAGAACGGGCATGCCCGTTACAAGAATGCGGGACGGTTTCATGCAAGTCGGGAATGCCAGATACCTGAAGCCGGGCGATCTGCCTGATGCGATCGCTGTCTTCCCCCTGACCGGCGCCCTCCTCCTGCCGGCCGGGCAGCTTCCCCTCAACATTTTCGAGCCGCGCTATCTGGCGATGCTGGATGCCGCGCTGTCCGGAAACCGGCTGATCGGCATGGTGCAGCCGGCGCTCGGCGAACACGAGGACAAGGGCAGCGAACCCAACCTTGCCGCTGTCGGCTGCCTCGGCCGCATCACCTCTTTCGCCGAGACCGGCGACGGGCGCTATATCGTGTCGCTGACCGGCGTCTGCCGCTTCCGGCTGCTGGAGGAGAAAGCGACCAGCCATCCCTTCCGCACCTTCCGCATCGCTCCCTTTATCGCCGATCTCTCGGCCGAGAACGAGGAGGGCGCGGTCGATCGCGCGGCACTTCTCACCGCCTTCAAGGCCTATCTTGATGCCAACAAGCTGGAGGCCGACTGGGAGAGCGTCGAGCGGGCGAGCAATCTGACGCTCGTCAATTCGCTGGCAATGATGTCGCCCTTCGGGCCGGCGGAAAAACAGGCGCTGCTGGAGGCGCCGGACCTGAAGACGCGGGCCGAGACGCTGATCGCCATTACCGAAATCGTGCTGGCGCGCGTCTTCGGTGACTCCGACACGGTTCTGCAGTAGACTTCGGCCATGGACGAAAAACTCAGCCGCGTCGATCCCAAGCTGCTCGATCTCCTGGTCTGCCCGCTCTCCAAGGGCCGGCTTTCCTATGATCGCGAGCACAATGAGCTCGTCTCGGAAAAGGCGCGGCTTGCCTATCCTATCCGCGATGGCATTCCGATCATGCTGATGTCCGAAGCCCGCCGCCTCGACGAATAAAGCAATTCCAGGAAGCGATTTTCCCAGGCAAAGCGCCAAGCGCTTTTGCCCGGAATTGCGTAAAAGGTTAAATCGTCTGGCCGGCAAGCAGCCGCGGATTGTCCTTTGCCGTCGTTCCGGCCGCCTGGCCGATGAAGAAGGACTTGAGACGCGGCAGCCGGTCGACGATGCCGAGGCCGACGTCGCGGGCGATGCGAATCGGCGTCGCGTCGTTGGAGAAGAGCCGGTTCAGCACGTCGGTCGTCACTCCCATGCGGAAAGTGTCGAAGCGCCGCCAGGTCTGGTAGCGCTCAAGAATGTTGATCGAGCCGATATCGAGGCCGAGGCGGTCGGCCTCCACCACGGTTTCGGCGAGTGCCGCCACATCCTTGAAGCCGAGATTGAGGCCTTGACCCGAAATCGGGTGGATGCCGTGAGCGGCGTCGCCGGCCAGCGCGAAACGCGGCGCGACGAAGGAGCGGGCAAGCGTCAGGCCGAGCGGGAAGGCACGCTTGTCGCCGATCACTTTCAGGCTCCCAAGCTTGTGGCCGAAGCGGCGTTCGAGCTCTTCTTCGAAGATCAGGTCGTCGGCGGCGACCAGACGGTTGGCATCCTGCGTGCGCTCCGTCCAGACGAGCGAGGAGCGGTTGTTCTTAAGCGGCAGGATGGCGAAGGGGCCGGCCGGCAGAAAATGTTCCTCGGCGCAGCCGTCATGCGGCCGCTCATGCTCGACCGTCGCAACGATGCCGGACTGGCCGTAGTCCCAGGTGACGGTCCTGATGCCGGCGAGATCGCGCAGCGTCGAGCGCACGCCGTCGCAGGCAACCAGCAGCCGGGTCTCCAGCGCGCTGCCGTCCGAAAGCGCGACGGTGACATGGGTGTCATGGGTCTTCAGCTCCGTGGCGCCGAGTCCATGGCGGATATCGATGCCGAGCCGGTCGCAGGCGCCGCGCAGGGCGGCGACCATCGCGACATTCGGGATCATGTGGGCGAAAGGCTGGCCGTCGGCCACTTCGCCGTCGAAGGTCAAAAAAACCGGCCGCACCGGATCGGAGGTCTTGGAGTCGGTGACGATCATCTTGGTGATCGGCTGGGCTTCCGGCTCGATTTCGTTCCAGATGCCGAAGACCTCGAGCATCTTTGCCGCCGCCGCGATGATGGCGGAAGCGCGCGTATCGTTTTTCCAGACATGTTCGGGGGCCGCCTCGACGACGGCGACATTCAGATGGGGTGCTGCCTGTTTGACCGCGACAGCGGCGGAAAGGCCGACATAACCTCCGCCCACAACCAGCATGTCCAGCATCGCGCCGCTCCCGTACCTTATGCCTCAGATGTGACCTATATAGATCATCGCAACTTCACTTCCTACCGCTGGGAGACATAGAAAATGACGGGCGAGACATCAGGGCCTTCGGCGATGGAGACGCTGCTTTCGACGCTCGACCTCGAGCCGATCGAGGTCGATATCTTCCGCGGCCGCAGCCCCAAGGTCGGCTGGCAGCGGGTCTTCGGCGGCCAAGTGATCGGCCAGGCGCTGATGGCGGCGCAGCGCACCATCGAGGACGAACGTTTCGTCCATTCGCTGCATGCTTATTTCATGCGTCCCGGCGATCCCACGGTGCCGATCATCTACCAGGCGGAGCGCATCCGCGACGGATCGAGCTTCAACACGCGGCGTGTCGTCGCCATCCAGCATGGCAAGGCGATCTTCGCGCTGTCAGCCTCCTTCCAGGTGGAGGAGCCGGGCTTCGAGCACCAGATTGCGATGCCCGACGTCGAGATGCCGGAGGCACTGCTCGGCGAGCAGCAGATCAAGGAAGAGTATCTCGCCCATGCGCCGGAAGCGATCCGAAAATACTGGCAGCGTGAGCGGCCGATCGAGATTCGTCCGGTCTCGCTGACCCATTATTTTTCCGACAAGAAACTCGATCCCAAACAGGACGTCTGGGTGCGCGCCACCGGCCCGGTTCCCGACGACCGGCTCTATCAGGCGGCAGTGCTTGCCTATCTTTCGGACATGACGCTGCTCGATACGTCGCTCTATGCGCACGGAACGTCCATCTTCGACCAGAGCCTGCAGGTGGCGAGCCTCGATCATTCGATGTGGTTCCACCGGCCCTGCAAGCTCGACGACTGGCTGCTTTATACGCAGGACAGTCCGTCGGCTTCAGGCGCCAGGGGATTAACCCGAGGTAGCCTATTTACGCGGTCCGGTAGCCTGATTGCCTCTGTCGCGCAGGAAGGTCTGATTCGGAAAAAGGCAAATGAATAAATAATGTGCATCTTTTCGAATTTGCGCGTTATTTGTGCGCTTATCGGCCGGTCATTTGCCTGTTTATTGGCACTCTTTATTATAACCTTTACTTTTCAATAACTTACGACATGCCTTGAATCTGGCACGCCCCTTGAATGTATATCGCCGGTCGCTGTTCAGGAACGTCAGCGGCAAGGAGAGTCGGCTCCGCGCCGAGGATAACGAAGGATGGGAAACCAGATGAAAATTGTGATGGCCATTATCAAGCCGTTCAAGCTCGATGAGGTCCGCGAAGCCCTTACGGCGATCGGTATTCAGGGGCTGACCGTAACCGAAGTGAAGGGCTACGGGCGCCAGAAGGGGCACACCGAAATCTATCGCGGCACCGAATATGCAGTCAGCTTCCTGCCGAAGCTCAAGATCGAGATCGCGGTTGCATCGGAACTCGTCGACAGGGCGGTCGAGGCCATCGCGGCATCGGCCAAGACCGGCCAGATCGGCGACGGCAAGATCTTCGTCTATTCGATCGACCATGCCGTGCGCATCCGTACGGGCGAAACCGATTCAGAAGCGCTGTAAGAACGGCAGATCAAGGAGCTTTTTCCAATGTCAATTTCGAAGTTTTCTTCCACCTTTGCGCGGCTTTGCGCAGCTTCGGCCGCCCTTCTGGCGCCGGCCGTCGCTTTCGCGCAGGAGGCTGCACCAGCCGCCACCGCGGCTGCTGCTCCGGCTTTCACCATGGACAAGGGTGACAATACCTGGATGCTCGTCTCCTCGGCGCTCGTCCTTTTGATGACCATCCCCGGCCTTGCGCTTTTCTACGGCGGTCTCGTCCGCGCCAAGAACATGCTCTCGGTGCTGATGCAGGTCTTCATGATCACGGCCGTCGTGGCGCTGATCTGGGTGACCTACGGCTATTCGCTCGCCTTCACCGACGGCGGCTCGCTGAACAGCTTCGTCGGCGGCTTCTCCAAGGCCTTCCTCGCCGGCGTCGACACCTCGTCGCTCGCCGAAACCTTCTCGAAGGGCGTCGCCATTCCGGAATACACCTTCATCGTCTTCCAGATGACGTTTGCCTGCATCACCCCCGGCCTGATCGTCGGCGCATTCGCCGAGCGTATCAAGTTCTCGGCCGTCATGCTCTTCGTCGTGCTCTGGGTCACCTTCATCTACTTCCCGATGGCACACATGGTCTGGTTCTGGGGCGGTCCGAGCTCCTACACCTCACCGGCC
Organism: Rhizobium acaciae; assembly: GCF_025941625.1. Lineage (NCBI taxonomy): Bacteria > Pseudomonadati > Pseudomonadota > Alphaproteobacteria > Hyphomicrobiales > Rhizobiaceae > Rhizobium > Rhizobium acaciae. Next base: position 23,276 of record NZ_JAPCZO010000030.1, on the reverse strand, counting down.
GGCCTGATCTTCTCCTACGGCGCAATCGACTTCGCCGGCGGCACGGTCGTTCACATCAATGCCGGTATTGCGGGCCTCGTCGGCGCCATCATGCTCGGCAAGCGCACGGGCTATAAGAAGGAAATCATGGCTCCGCACTCGATGACGCTGACCATGGTCGGCGCCTCGCTGCTCTGGGTCGGCTGGTTCGGCTTCAATGCCGGCTCCAACCTCGAAGCCAATTCCTACGCCTCGCTGGCCTTTATCAACACCTTCGTCGCAACGGCTGCCGCCGCTGTGTCCTGGTGCATCGTCGAAACCCTCACCCGCGGCAAGGCTTCCATGCTGGGTGGCGCTTCCGGTGCGGTTGCCGGTCTCGTCGCCGTTACCCCGGCTGCAGGCTTTGCCGGCCCGATGGGCGCGATCGTTCTCGGCCTCATCGTCTCGCCGGTCTGCTACTTCTTCGTCGACGTCGTGAAGAACAAGTTCAACTACGACGACAGCCTCGATGTCTTCGGCGTCCATTGCGTCGGCGGCATCATCGGCGCTCTCGGCACCGGTATCCTCGTCAACCCGGCTCTCGGCGGTGCAGGCATCGTCGATTATTCCACAGCCGATTTCGCAGCCTCCTATGCCGGTACGGCAACCCAGGTCTGGGCTCAGGCCAAGGGCGTGCTGACGACGCTGCTGTGGTCGGGCATCGGCTCGGCGATCCTCTACAAGATCGTCGACGTCGTCATCGGCCTGCGTGTCACCGTCGAAGCCGAACGCGAAGGTCTCGACCTCTCGACCCACGGCGAAGCCGCCTACCACTCTTCCTGATCACAGGGTTTGCGGCGCCCGGCAGAAGGGCGCCGCTTCACAGCCCGTCGCGGCCTATCTAACCATAGACCGCATTTCGCCCGGACCTTTCAAGGTTCGGGCTTTTTTCATTTCCCGGTTCGGAATGCACGTCCAGGCATGCATGGTTAACATCGCTTTAACCCGGCTCTGATTAGGTAGAGCGGACGCATTTTGACACGGCGAAGCTTCAGCGATTCGCGTGTCCTCAGGCATTGGACGGGTTAGACACATGGCAAGAAGCACGTCGCCGGCAATGGATGGCCGTCCGGATCGGTTCTCCTTCTCGGCATTCATGCTGCGGCAGATCCAGGCGCTCATTGGCTTTGCGATCTTTCTGCTGCTGGCGTTCTGCGTCGCGGCACTGGCGACATGGAATGTTGCGGATCCGAGCTATTCCTATGCGACCGCCAACCTGCCGACGAATATTCTCGGTTACAGCGGGGCTGCCTTTGCCGATATCGTCATGCAGTTCCTCGGGCTTGCCAGCGTCGTTTCGATGCTGCCGATCGTCGCCTGGGCGCTGACGCTGATCTCGGGCCGCCGCTTCAGCCGTATTCCTGCCCGTGCCGGCGCCTGGTTCGGCGGTTCGGTGCTTTCCTGCGCCGTCCTCGGCTGCTTTCCGCCGCCGCTCACCTGGCCGATCCCGAATGGCATCGGCGGTGTCATCGGCGACATGATCCTGCGTTTTCCCGCACTCTTCGTCGGCGCCTATCCGACGGGCACTTTCGCCATGGTCGTCGGCTGCATCTTCGCCGCGCCGACCGCCTGGCTGATGCTTTTTGCATCGGGGCTCGTCGGCCGCAGCGACGCTGACGAGGAGATCGAGGAAGACTACGTCGATACGCGCAGCAAGGCCCGCGTCGTCGGAGACGAGGACGAGGAGGAGGACGAGTCCCGCTGGGTCGCTCTCAGCGGTGCCGTGACGCATGCCTGGTACATGAGCCAGGGCCGACTGCGGCGGCTGTTCGGCATGGGGCCGCGCAAGCGGCGCCAGGGCGATTACGAATCACCTTATGATTTCAACGATGACGAGTTCGGCACGCTGAACGAACCCGTCCGCGCCAAGGCGCCGACCGTCCACGGCGAACGCATGGAGCCCTCGATGGAACCATCAATGGGGGCAAGGACGGCTTCGCCGCGGCGTATCGTCTCCGCGCCGTCGATGTCCATCGATGACGACGACGACAATGACGACGACCTCCCCTTCGATAACGACATGCCGCCGCGCCCGGCCGATATCCTGCCCGACGACGATGACGACGACGACTGGATGATTCGCGCGCCGGCAAAGGCGGCCGGCAAACCGGAACCGCGCGTCGTTCCCGTCGTCGCGCGTCCGAAGCCCAGCGCCCGCATCGAGCGGGAGGCGCAGGGCTCGTTCATCCGTCCCGAGGGTTTCCAGCTTCCCTCGATGCATCTGCTCGCCGAACCGAAGAATGTGGTGCGCGACTCCACGCTTTCGGCCGATGCGCTGGAGCAGAATGCCCGCATGCTCGAAGGCGTGCTTGAGGATTTCGGCGTCAAGGGCGAGATCATCCATGTGCGCCCCGGCCCTGTCGTCACGCTCTACGAACTGGAGCCGGCGCCCGGCATCAAGTCGTCGCGCGTCATCGGCCTTGCCGACGATATCGCCCGCTCGATGAGCGCCATCGCCGCCCGCGTCGCCGTCGTGCCCGGCCGCAACGCGATCGGCATCGAATTGCCGAACCAGACGCGCGAGACCGTCTATCTGCGTGAACTCATCGCTTCCCGGGATTTCGAGGGCAGCAAGGCGAAGCTCGCCATGGCGCTCGGCAAGACGATCGGCGGCGAAGCCGTGATCGCCGATCTTGCCAAGATGCCGCATCTGCTCGTCGCCGGCACCACCGGTTCCGGCAAGTCGGTTGCCATCAACACGATGATCCTGTCGCTGCTCTACCGCATGACGCCGGAACAGTGCCGGTTGATCATGATTGACCCGAAGATGCTCGAACTCTCCGTCTATGACGGCATCCCGCATCTGCTTTCGCCTGTCGTCACCGATCCGAAGAAGGCCGTCGTCGCGCTCAAATGGACGGTGCGCGAGATGGAAGAGCGCTACAAGAAAATGTCGAAGATCGGTGTCCGCAACATCGACGGCTTCAACACCCGCGTCGAGCAGGCGCTGTCGAAGGGCGAGGCGATCTCGCGCACGGTGCAGACCGGATTCGACCGCCATACCGGCGAGGCGATGTACGAGACCGAAGAATTCGATTTGCGGCCGATGCCCTATATCGTCGTGATCATCGACGAGATGGCCGACCTGATGATGGTCGCCGGCAAGGATATCGAAGGCGCCGTCCAGCGTCTGGCGCAAATGGCGCGTGCCGCCGGCATCCACGTGATCATGGCGACACAGCGTCCCTCCGTCGACGTCATCACCGGCACGATCAAGGCGAACTTCCCGACCCGCATCTCCTTCCAAGTGACCTCGAAGATCGACAGCCGCACCATTCTCGGCGAACAGGGCGCCGAACAGCTGCTCGGCATGGGCGACATGCTCTACATGGCGGGCGGCGGGCGTATCCAGCGCGTGCACGGCCCGTTCGTTTCGGATGTCGAAGTGGAAGAGATCGTCTCCTACCTGAAGACCCAGGGCTCGCCGCAATATCTCGACGCGATCACCGCCGATGACGATGAAGACGGCGACTACGGCGGCGGTGGCGGCGGTCCGGCCGGCACGTCCAATCTTTCCGAATCGGAAGATCCCTACGACCAGGCGGTCGCCATCGTGCTGCGCGACGGCAAGGCGTCGACCTCCTACGTCCAGCGCCGGCTCGGCATCGGCTACAACCGCGCCGCCTCGCTCGTCGAGCGCATGGAGAAAGAGGGCATCATCGGACCGGCCAACCATGCCGGCAAACGCGAGATCCTCGTTCCCACAGAAGGCGACATCCTCGACCGCTGACAGAACAGGCATATATTTCCAATACAGCCGCTTTTGCGGAAACCTGATGGCATCGAAGCCGTTACCTCTCGCAGGCCGATCGCAACGCCTTGAAGACGCCGCCTTTCGGCAGCATGCAGATCGCATAAAGGAGATTTAGATGAGTCACTCCGATAGCTTCCTCTCCGGCCTGACGGTAACGCGCCGCGACCTTCTCGGCGCCTTTGCCGTCGCTGCGATAGCGAGCGCCATTCCCTTCGGTGCTTATGCGCAGGCGGCAGCTCCCGCCTCCGGCACGGCGCAGGCGATCGCCGATCATTTTTCCGGCGTCACGACGATGCAGGGCGAATTCGTGCAGTTCGGTCCGCGCGGCGAGCAGACCGGCGGCAAGTTCTTCATCCAGCGCCCCGGCAAGTTGCGCTTCAACTATGACGCTCCGTCGCCGATGCGGGTGATCGCCGACGGCAAGAACGTCGCCATCGGCAATACGAAGCTGAAGACCTGGGATCTCTATCCGCTCTCCAAGACCCCGCTCAGCCTGCTCCTGGCGCAGCGTATCGACCTTTCGGCCGGCATGGTGAAGGGCGTGAAGGAAGAGTCCGACCTGACGACGATTGCGCTCGGCAACAATACGGTGTTCGGAAACTCGACCATCACCATGATGTTCGACCCGAAGACCTACGACCTGCGTCAGTGGACGATCACCGACAATCAGGGCAAGGACACCTCGGTGATGATCTTCAACGTCAAAACCGGCATGCAGTTCGACGATCGCGTCTTCCGCGTGCCCTATGAGACCATTCCAGGCACGCCTCAGTCGCGCGATTGAACCTTTTCGGTTGATCGGCCGCTCCTTTTACAAGCGGCCGGTTCCCTCGCGTCCACCTTTGTTTTAAAGCCCTTTCATGAAAGCGTGAAGGGGTATGGGCATGGGCTTTTCGATCACCACCTGGAACATCAATTCGGTGCGGCTGCGCATGCCGATCGTCGAGCAACTCGTTCTCAAGCACAGGCCCGATATCCTCTGCCTGCAGGAAACCAAGGTGACGAACGACCTGTTTCCCGCGGCACCGCTGAGGGCGATGGGCTACAATCACATCATCATCCATGGCCAGAAGGGCTATCACGGTGTGGCGATCGCCTCGCGCATTCCGTTGACCGAGGATCACCGGCAGGATTATTGCGGCGTCGGCGATGCGCGCCACATCTCGGCGATCTTCGAGCACGGCAATCGCCGCGTTCGGCTCCATAATTTCTATGTCCCGGCCGGCGGCGACGAGCCGGATCGCACGATCAATCCGAAATTCGGCCATAAGCTCGATTTTATCGAGGAGATGAAGCTGCTGAAAGCCAATGGCGAGGCCAACACCTCAGCCATCCTCGTCGGCGACCTCAACATCGCGCCGCTGGAGCATGATGTCTGGTCGCACAAGCAGCTTCTGAAGATCGTCAGCCATACGCCTGTCGAAACCGAGGGGCTGCTCGAGGTGATGAAGCGCGGCGCCTGGCTCGATCTGATGCGCCAGCATGTGCCTGCCAGCGAGAAACTCTACACCTGGTGGAGCTACCGCGCCAAGGATTGGGAGGCCGCCGACCGCGGCCGCCGTCTCGACCATATCTGGTCGTCGTCGGATCTCGGGCCGCATCTCAAGCGAATCGAAATCCTGAAGGAGGCGCGCGGCTGGGACCGGCCCTCCGACCACGTACCGGTCACGGCGCATTTCGATTTCTAGAGCGATGCAATTCAGCTTTTCGTAAAGCGGAGAACTGCTCTAACCGGGATCAGCTGAAGCGGTAGAACTGGCTTGCGGCCTTTGCCGCAAGCTCCGCAAGATTATCGCGGATCCGGTTCTCGATCAGCCGGGCTGCGTCCGGATATTCTTCGATCAGCCGGTGGAAGAGGGCGCGGGTGATGCGGATGATGCTGGTGTCCTCGCGCGCTACCGCGGTGAACTTGCGCTCCACCAGCGTCACCAGCGCCAGCTCGGAAACCAGGGTTCCGGGACCGGCGATCCCCTCCGTCCTCTGCATGCCGTCGCTGCTCGTTGCGCTCAGCTCCAGGCTGCCGCTGAGGATGACATAGGCGCTCTCGGCGGGCGAGCCCTGGCGAAACAGCATCTGGCCGGCCGCGATCATGCGCCGGTCGGCGCCAAAGGCGATCAATCGCAGCTGATCCTCGTTCATGTCCTTGAACAGAGGAAGCTGCGCGAGCATGTGGATGTCGTCGGTCAGCGCCATGCGGGCTTTTCGCCTTAGAGCAATTCCAGCAGAAGTGTCTAGCGGTTTTGCCAGGCAAAGCGTGAAACGCTTTTGCCGGGAATTGCGTGAAAACAAAGAGATAGAGCACTTCCGTGATTCGGAAAAACGGAAATGCTCTAGGGTATGATCTTGTAGCCGCCGTTTTCCGTGACGAGGATTTCGGCATTGGAGGGATCGCGCTCGATCTTCTGGCGCAGGCGATAGACGTGGGTTTCCAGCGTATGCGTCGTCACCCCGGAATTATAGCCCCAGACCTCTTCGAGCAGCACGTCGCGGGTAACGACCTTCTGTTCGGCGCGGTAGAGATAGCGGATGATCGCCGCTTCCTTTTCCGTCAGCCGGATCTTCTGGCCGTTATCGGTGGTCAAAAGCTTCTGGCTCGGCTTGAAGAGGTAGGGACCGACGGTGAAGGTCGCGTCCTCGCTCTGCTCATGCTGGCGCAGCTGCACGCGGATGCGGGCGAGCAGCACGGCGAAGCGGAAAGGCTTGGTGACATAGTCATTGGCGCCGGCTTCGAGGCCGAGGATCGTGTCCGAATCGGTATCGTGGCCGGTCAGCATGATGATCGGCGCCTTGAAACCGCCCTTGCGCAGCAGCTTCACTGCCTCGCGGCCGTCCATATCGGGCAGGCCGACATCCATGATCAGCAGGTCGATCGGCATCGCGCGAGCGGTCGCCACACCTTTGCCGGCGTTGGCTTCCTGCAGAACCGTGAATTCCTCATACAGCGACAATTGCTCCGTCAGCGTCTGCCGAAGGTCATCGTCGTCATCCACCAGAAGAATGGTGCGTGCGGTCATGCCGTTTACGTCCTCGTGTTAAGTCCCCTAGTCCTACGCCAAATTCCTGGTTTGGCAAGGATCGGGCAGCGGGCTGTTGCCGGGTCGGTTTCGATATGATTTCAATCGAAGCCCCAGACAAGGCACGACATGCGAGAAAAATGGAAAAAGCAAGGCAGAGGCGAGGTATGACGCCGTCGACGATCGTGGTGCGTCCTGCGCCGGGGCGCAAGAGCCGGGCGATCGTCCAGCTCGGCGCCATCACCGTACCTGCTGCGATCGGCCGCTCCGGCCGCACCGTGATGAAACGAGAGGGCGACGGCGCCACGCCGATCGCCTCGATGAAGCTGTTGTCCGGCTTCCGGCGCGGCGAGCGGAACGGCCGCCTCGTCACTCCGCTTTCCATCCGCCGCATCCGCCCCGACATGCACTGGTGCGATCAGTCCGACAGTGCCAGCTACAACCGTCTGGTCCGGGCGCCGTTCAGCGCAAGTCACGAGGAGATGCGGCGCAGCGACGGGCTCTACGATATCTGCCTGGTGATGGACTGGAACATCTCCTCGCGTGCGCGCAATCGCGGCTCGGCGATCTTCTTCCATCTCATCAGGCCGGGCTACGAGCCGACGGCGGGCTGCGTGGCGGTGAGCCTGCGCGACATGCGCCGACTGCTGCCTCACCTTCGAAAGGGAACGATTGTCCGCGTTGTCTGATTGTCTTCCGGATGCGGTCACCTATATGTTTGCGGTGACCGAACGCTCCGGCTGAAATGCGTTCAGGGACGCCCCGTAGGCGCGGGCGCAATTCATGCCTCGTCCAATTCTTCAAACTCCCGGAGATATATTGTGACCGCTCAACCCATCATCACTTTCCATGACGGACATTCCATTCCGCAAGTCGGCCTCGGCGTCTGGCAGACGCCGCAGGATATTGCCGCTCCCACCGTGCGCACGGCGATCGCCGCCGGCTATCGTCACATCGATACCGCTTCCGGCTACGACAACGAAGAGGGCGTCGGCGAAGGCATCCGCTCTTCCGGCCTCGACCGCAAGGACATCTTCGTCACCACCAAGCTCAGGAATACCGATCAAGGCTATGACAATACGCTGCGCGCCTTCGACGGCAGCCTGAAGAAGCTCGGTTCCGAGTATGTCGACCTCTACCTCATTCACTGGCCGTCGCCGCATCGCGGCCTCTATACGGAGACGTGGAAGGCCTTCGTGCGCATCCGGGAAGAGGGCCGTGCCCGCTCGATCGGCGTGTCGAATTTCAATCCCGAACATCTCGAGCGCATCATCGGAGAAACCGGCGTGGTTCCCGTCATCAACCAGATTGAGCTGCATCCCGATTTCCAGCAGAAAGTGGCGCAGGAAGTTCACAAGAAGCTGAATATCGCCACCGAATCCTGGAGCCCGCTTGGCCAGGGTAAGTTCATCTCGAACGCCGATATCGGCGAGATCGCCAAAAAGCATCGGAAGACGCCGGCTCAGGTGATCATTCGCTGGCACATCGACACCGGCCTCGTCGTCATCCCGAAATCGGTGACACCGTCGCGCATCGAGGAGAACTTCCAGGTGTTCGACTTCAAGCTTGATGCCGACGACATGGCCGCGATCGCCAAGTTCGACAGCGCCGGCGCCCGCATGGGACCGGATCCGATAACGGCGACCTTCTGATCGCCGTCCCCATCATTGCCAAGCCAATCAGTGGCCGCCTCGGGAGAGATCACCTGCGGCGGCCTTTGTATGATGGGCCTGCCGCTTCAATAGTTACATTTGGACGATCCGTTGGTCGGGGTAAAACCGAAGTTGCAAGCATTGTTCAGGCGCCGCGGACGCCCGATCGAACCGGTATAATCGTCCGAAGCGAAGGCGCGCGAGGGATACCAATAGCCATTCGAGCTCTTGATATAGCCGGGCCGGGCGCTGCTATAACCGCGATAGCCATTGAGAGACGGTGCCTTGCTTTGCGCGACCTGTTGCCACAAGCCGGAAGAGACCTTGATCGGCGGTGCTGCCGGATGGATCGGCGCAGCCGCGGTGGCATCGATCGATGCCAGCGATACGAACAGGCCCAGGATGGTTTGCGGCAGGCGTCCTGCCATTTTCTGTCTCATGGCTATTCTCCCAGATCACACAACGCGGAGCTTTGCTGGCACAATCAGGCGGGTTGATCGCCGGGACTGGCAATGGACGCCCGAAAGCGCGCCTGTCGAAAGTCGCGCGAGATGCGTCTGAAAGCGCCATCGCGATGAAGCCACAGGCATTCTCCGATGTCGATTGCCCGAACGGGTGAAATCAAGAACGCGGGTCATTCACTGACGAGCTCGTGGGAGCATTATCCACCAGGTGCCGAAGGCACGGGGTGTCATAAATGCGAAGCCCACCGATGCGCAGGGGCATCGGTGGGCTTTTGATTTTCATCCGTTTCGACGGATCAGTTCCACTCGCGGATATCGACGAAGTGACCGGCGATCGCGGCTGCGGCGGCCATTGCCGGCGAGACGAGGTGCGTGCGGCCCTTGAAGCCCTGACGGCCTTCGAAGTTGCGGTTCGAGGTCGAAGCGCAACGTTCGCCCGGCTTCAGACGGTCGTCGTTCATGGCAAGGCACATGGAGCAGCCCGGCTCGCGCCAGTCGAAACCGGCGGCCTTGAAGATCTTGTCGAGGCCTTCGGCTTCCGCCTGTTCCTTGACGAGGCCGGAACCCGGAACGATCATTGCGTCGACGGTTGAGGCAACCGTCTTGCCTTCGACGACCTTGGCGACTTCGCGCAGATCCTCGATGCGGCCGTTGGTGCAGGAGCCGATGAAGACGCGGTCAAGCGTGATGTCGGTCATCTTCGTGCCCGGCTTCAGGCCCATATAGTCGAGCGCGCGCCACTTGGAGGTGCGCTTGGTTTCGTCCTGGATGTCGTCGGGGTTCGGAACGATGCCCTGGACGGAGATGACATCCTCGGGCGAGGAGCCCCAGGAAACGATCGGCGGCAGGCTGGCGGCATCGAGAACGACGACGCGGTCGTAATGAGCGCCCTCGTCGGTCTGCAGCGTCTTCCAGTAGGCGATTGCCTGTTCCAGCGCCTCGCCCTTCGGCGCGCGCGGCTTGCCCTTGATGTATTCGAAGGTTTTTTCGTCAGGGGCGATCAGGCCGGCGCGGGCGCCGCCTTCGATCGTCATGTTGCAGACGGTCATGCGGCCTTCCATCGACAGCGCGCGGATCGCTTCGCCGGCAAATTCGATGACGTGGCCGGTGCCGCCGGCGGTGCCGATTTCGCCGATGATGGCAAGGATGATGTCCTTGGCGGTAACATGCGGCGGAAGCAGGCCGTCGACCCGCACCAGCATGTTCTTCGCCTTCTTCTGGATCAGCGTCTGGGTCGCCAGCACATGTTCGACCTCGGAGGTGCCGATGCCGTGCGCCAGCGCGCCGAAGGCGCCATGCGTCGAGGTATGGCTGTCGCCGCAGACGATGGTCATGCCGGGCAGGGTGAAGCCCTGTTCCGGACCGACGATGTGGACGATGCCCTGGCGCTTGTCGCTTGCCGAATAATATTCGACGCCGAATTCGGCGGCGTTGGTCGCCAGCGCTTCCACCTGGATGCGGCTTTCCTCGTTCTTGATGCCGAGATGGCGGTCGGGCGAGGTCGGAACGTTATGGTCGACGACGGCGAGCGTCTTTTCCGGCGCGCGAACCTTGCGGCCGGTCATGCGCAAGCCTTCGAAAGCCTGCGGCGAGGTGACTTCGTGGACCAGATGCCGGTCGATGTAGAGAAGACAGGTGCCGTCCGGCTGTTCGTCGACCAGATGATCGTCCCAGATCTTGTCGTAGAGGGTACGCGGTGCGCTCATGGCGTTAAGTCCGTTTTTCTAAAGCTTTTGGAAAATCGAGAAATGGCAGATCAGGCTCCGCCGGCCGTCATTCGATCAACGAAGTCGGCTGTTGAGAGCACCGGACACACACGCAAAAAACCGTGCCGGCAGGCGATAATGATCCTGCAGCACGAAAATATGCGCACCAATGCATCTGAACTTGGATTCCATGGCCCTGCATATAGCGATTTTTCGCGGCGGCTTCAATTTGAATCATCAGCAGGCGCTCTGCGGCCTCTCGGCGGCGCGGCGGGTATTGATCGCTTACCGCGACTTCATCCATTTCTCCGTCCGCCGCAGCGCCAGCGACAGGCCGATCGTCAGGATCAGATAGATATAGGTGACGATCGAATAGGTCTCGAAGAAGCGAAAGGAGCCGGCGGCATAGACCTTGCCCATCTGGGTGATGTCGGCGACACCAAGCACGGAGACGAGCGAGCTGTCCTTCACCATCGAGACGAAATCGTTGGAGAGCGGCGGGAAGATCACCCGGATCGCCTGCGGGAAGACGACGGAGCGAAAGCGCCGGTAACGTGACAGGCCAAGCGCCTTGGCCGCCTCGATCTGGCCGAGATCGACCGACTGGAAACCGGCCCGGAAGATTTCGGCGATGAAGGAGGAATAGCCGACCGTCAGCGCGATGATCGCTCGCCACATCAGCGACAGGTCGCGCACCAGAATGGGCTCGGCCATACCTGATGTCACCAGCGGCGAAATCAGGAAGTTGTAGGCTGCGACCAGAGCCGGCGCGCCGACGAAGGCGACGTAGAACAGCAGCACGAGGATCGGTATGCCGCGGATGATCTCGATGTAGAAGCGCGCAATCTGACGCAACACCTGGCTGTCGGCCATGCCAAGCAGGCAGATGCCGAGGCCGAGCACGGTGGCGAGCACGAAGGCGACCAGCGTGACGAAGACGGTGACGCCGACACCGTTGACGACGGTGCGGAAGACCTGGGCATAGATATCGTTGGCGACGATGACGGCGGCAAGCACGATGCCGATCGTGACGAGGGCGACCAGCCACCAGGGATGGTCGTCCTTGACGTGTCTGTCGCGAGATGGTCGCAACGCCATCAGCGGCTGCTCGGCGTCATTCGCCCATCTTGTAGTCGAGGAACCACTTCTTGTTCAGCCCATCCAGCGTACCGTCGGCCTTGAGTGCGGCGATGGCGGCATTGACCGGGGCGACGAGGTCGGACCCCTTCGGGAAGATGAAGCCGAAATCTTCGGTGCCGAGCGGTTCGCCGATCAGCTTGAGGGCACCGTTCGAGGCATCGACATAGCCCTTGCCGGCGGTACCGTCGGTCAGCACGACGTCGACATCGCCGGTCTTCAAGGCCTGGACGGTGGCGCCGAAGGTTTCGAAGAGCTTGATGCGCGGGTTCTGCTCGTTACCATCAAGCACTTCGTAGACGGCGGTGTAGAAGGGCGTTGTACCGGGCTGTGCGCCGACCAGGCCATCCTTGAATTCGCCGAAGGACTTGGCATCGGTGAAGCGCTTCTCGTCGCCGCGTACCAGCATGAACTGCTGCGAGCGCATATAGGGATCGGAGAAATCCACCTTCTGCTTGCGGTCTTCCTTGATGGTGATGCCGGTCATGCCGATGTTGTACTGGCCGTCGGACACCGCCTGGATCATCGCGTCCCAGCTGGTGTTCTGGTATTCGACCTTGAAATTCAGCCGCTTGGCGATCTCGTTCATCGCATCATATTCCCAGCCGATCGCCTTGCCGGATTTCGGATCGACGAATTGCAGCGGCGGATAGGCATTCTCGGTGACGACGACGACGCTCTTGCCGCCGAGATCGGGCAGTTCGGCGGCCGATGCGGCGAGGGGTAGAAGAGCAAGGGCGGCGAAGCTCGCAAGAACGGTACGATGAAACAACATTGAACGGTTCCCCAAAATTGAACGGCAAAAACTGTCACGGAAGATGGGCCTGAGGCAAGGCCGCCGGCTGCGCACCGAAGCAAAAAATAGAAAAGGCGACCCGAAGGCCGCCTTTCCAAGCAAAGAATTTTGCGTGGCGCAGATCTTATTCTGCTGCCGGTTCCGCTGCAGCGGCGGCTGCTTCAGCGGCGGCCTTGGCTTCCGCAGCGTCTGCTGCTGCCTTCTCGGCGGCGAGCGCCTGAGCTGCTGCAACCTTTTCAGCTTCGATACGTGCCTTTTCCTCGGCAATGGCGGCGCGCTCGGCGTCGTTGAGCTTGCGGGCGCGGACGCCGGTGTCTTCAACGATACGGGCAGACTTGCCGCGACGGTCGCGCAGGTAATAGAGCTTGGCGCGACGGACCTTACCGCGGCGAACGACGTCGACGCTTTCGATCATCGGCGAGTAGATCGGGAATACGCGCTCGACGCCTTCGCCGTAGGAGATCTTGCGGACCGTGAAGTTTTCCTGCAGGCCGCCGCCGGAGCGGGCGATGCAGACGCCTTCATAGGCCTGAACGCGCGTACGAGTGCCTTCCGTGACCTTCACGTTGACGCGGACGGTGTCGCCCGGGGAAAATTCGGGAAGCGTGCGCTTGGCTTCGATCTTGGCGGCCTGTTCGGCCTCAAGTTGCTGAATGATGTTCATCGTCTTAACCTTTGGTTCTTCTGAAACAGCCAGAGCGCTCGACACTGATCCTTCGGAACTGGCCTCAGGACTTTGCCCGTCAAGGGCGGGAGCGGATTCGCCATTCTTTGTTTGCTGGCAGACGGGGATAAACCCCATTTCCGCGTGCGCCAATACACGAAAGGCCAGGCCTTGTCATCCCTTGGACGGCATTTTTGTGAAAAGGGCTGCGAAATCAGCCGTTTTTCTCACTTTACAGCGCCGTGCGTGTTTTCAGACGCGCAAAGGACGCTGTAGCATTTTGAATCTACGCATCGTGCTTTCCGAAATTCGATCCCGATTTTCCGGGAGATGCGCCGGCCTTTTCCAGCAGATCCGGCCGCCGCTCCCGCGTCAGCCGCACCGCTTCCTGATGCCGCCATTTCTCGATGGCGCCATGGTTGCCCGAGGTGAGGATTGCGGGGATTTCCCGGCCTTCCCATTCCTGCGGCCGGGTATAATGCGGATGTTCCAGCAGTCCGCCTTCGAAGCTTTCGTGCAGGCCGGAAAGATCGTTGCCCATGACGCCAGGCAGGATGCGGATGATGGCATCGAGCACGATCAGCGCCGCCGGCTCGCCGCCTGACAGCACGTAGTCGCCGATCGAGACCTCTTCCAGTCCGCGCGCCTCGATCACCCGCTGGTCGACGCCCTCGAAGCGGCCGCAGACGATGATGACGCCGTCGCCGGCCGCGAGTTCGCGCACACGCTCCTGCGTCAGCGGCCGTCCGCGCGGGCTCATCAGCAGCCGCGGGCGGGTATCGTTTTCTGAGGCGCTGTCGATCGCACGTGCAAGAACGTCGGCCTTCAGCACCATGCCGGCGCCGCCGCCGGCCGGGGTGTCGTCGACGGTGCGGTGTCTGTCGGTGGCGAAGTCGCGGATCTGAACCGTGTCCAGCGACCATTGCCCCCGCTCCATCGCCTTGCCGGCGAGCGAGAAGCCCAGATGCCCCGGAAACATTTCCGGATAAAGTGTCAGCACGCTCGCCCGGAAAGCCATCATTTCTTCTTTTTCGGCTTGTCGGGCGTGAATTTCGAAAGCTCTTCGGGATCGTCGACCAGCCCCGCCGCCAGCGGATCGATCAGCAGCGTGCCGGCCTCGAGGTCGATCTCCAGCACCGAGGCTTCGGAGAAGGGGATCAGCACCGGGCGCTTGCCCGGACCTTTGAGTTCCAGCAGGTCGCCGGCGCCGAAATCGAAGACGCCGGTAACCGTGCCATAGCTGACACCCTTGTCGTCGCGTGCTTCGAGGCCCTCGAGATCGGCATAGTAGAACTCATCTTCTTCCAGCTCCTCGTCCGGCAGATTGTCCCGCTCGATATAGAGTTCAAGCCCATTCAGGGCCTCGGCGGCATTGCGGTCGTTGACACCGCGGAAACGGACGACGACGACATTCTTCATCTCGCGGATTTCGAGAACTTCGAAGCTGCGGCCGTCCATGCTGTGCAGATGGCCGTAGTCGCCAAGCGCGCCGGGATCGGCCGTATAGGCCTTGGCGCGCACCTCGCCCCGGAGGCCCTGCGCGCCACCGATCGTCGCCATCAGAACGGGGTTTTCAAGCTTGGTCATGGGTTCCTTCATGTGAAGCCGAAAGACAGGTTTCTCATAAACGAAGTGCGTGCGATTGGAAACGAAAACGGGCGGCATGTCGCCATGCCGCCCGCTCGAAGGGAATGTCGCGATTATTCCGCGGCGTCTGCTGCAGCAGCCGCAGCGTCGGCGACCTTTTGAGCCTTTTCGGCGGCGCGTTCCTGGGCGCGCTTGCCGGGCTTTGCCTTGACCGGGTTGTTCTTGACTTCGCGCTTGGCAACGCCTGCCTCATCGAGGAAGCGCAGGACGCGGTCGGTCGGCTGGGCGCCATGTTCGATCCAATGCTTGATGCGCTCGGCGTTCAGCTGAACGCGCTTCTCATCGTCCTTGGCAAGCATCGGGTTCCAGGAACCGAGGTTTTCGAGAAAGCGGCCGTCACGCGGACTGCGCGCATCGGCGAGAACGACGTGGTAATACGGGCGCTTCTTGGAACCACCGCGGGCGAGACGAATTTTCAGTGCCATGTTCTTTACTCCTTGGGCTTTTCTTGACCGCTTTCTTGAGCGGTACGGTTATCGGGCTGCAGCGCTTTGTTCAGCGTGATCCGCAGCGATCTGCTCATGATGCCGGATGACTTCCTTGATGACGAAGTTCAGGAACTTCTCGGCGAAATCCGGATCCAGATTGGCGGCTTTCGCCAGCTGGCGAAGGCGTTCGATCTGGTATTCCTCGCGCGCCGGGTCGGCCGGCGGCAAATTGTATTTGGCCTTCAGCACGCCGACCTCTTTGGTGCAGCGGAAGCGTTCGGCCAGCATGTGCACGAGAGCGGCATCGATATTGTCGATCGACTGACGATAGCTCGCGAGCTGGGCTTTGACGTTTGGATCAATCATGGGGCAAGCGATCCTTTCACTTCTTCTTCGGCAATCCGGGCAATCCCGGGAAACCACCGCCAAGGCCCGGCAGCTTGGCGCCGCCGAGGCCCGACAAACCACCCGGCATACCGCCGAGACCGGGCATACCCCCACCCGGCTTTCCAAGCCCCGCCGCTTCGGCCTGCTTCTGCAGGGCCTCGAGCTGCCGGGGATCGATATTCGAGAGATCGGGCATGCCGCCACCCATGCCGCCCATGCCGCCGCCGAGCCCCATCTTGCCGGCAAGGCCGCCCATCATCTGCTTCATCATGCCGCCTTTGCCCTTGCCGCCCATCATCTTCATCATGTCCGCCATCTGGCGGTGCATCTTCAGAAGCTTGTTGATGGCGGCGGCATCGGTGCCGGAGCCGGCGGCGATGCGCTTCTTGCGCGAATGCTTGAGCAGGTCGGGATTGGTGCGCTCGGCCTTGGTCATCGACTGGATGATGGCGATCTGGCGGCCGAAAAGCTTGTCGTCGAGGCCGGCTGCGGCCATCTTGTCCTTCATGCCGGCCATGCCGGGCATCATGCCCATGATACCGCCCATGCCGCCCATCTTCTGCATCTGGCGCAGCTGGTCGGCCAAATCGTCGAGGTCGAACTTGCCCTTGGCCATCTTGGCGGCCATGGCGGCTGCCTTCTCGGCGTCGATGTTTTCGGCCGCGCGCTCGACGAGCGAGACGATGTCGCCCATGCCGAGGATACGGTCGGCGATGCGGCGAGGATGGAATTCCTCCAGCTCGCTCATCTTCTCGCCGACGCCGATCAGCTTGATCGGCTTGCCGGTGACGGCGCGCATCGAAAGGGCGGCACCGCCGCGGCCATCGCCGTCCATGCGGGTCAGCACCAGACCGGTGATACCGACGCGTTCGTCGAAACTGCGGGCGAGGTTGACGGCGTCCTGGCCGGTGAGGCTATCGGCGACCAGCAGAATTTCATGCGGGTTCGACCGCTTCTTGATGTCGGCCATCTCGACCATCAAGGGCTCGTCGATATGCGTGCGGCCGGCGGTATCGAGGATGACGACATCATGGCCGCCAAGCTTGGCCGCCTGCACGGCGCGGGCGGCGATATCCGTCGGCGACTGGCCCGATATGATCGGCAGCGTGTCGATATTGGCCTGCGCGCCAAGCTGGCGAAGCTGCTCCTGGGCTGCCGGACGGCGCGTGTCGAGCGATGCCATCAGCACCTTCTTCTTCTCGCGCGTCGACAGGCGATGGGCAATCTTCGCCGATGTCGTCGTTTTGCCGGAACCCTGCAGGCCGACCATCATGACGACGACGGGGGCCGGCGCATGCAGGTCGATGCCGACCCCTTCGCCGCCCAGCATCTCGATCAGTTCGTCATGCACGATCTTGACGACCATCTGGCCGGGCTTGATCGACTTCAGGATCTCGGCGCCGACGGCCTTTTCACGCACGCGGTCGGTGAAGGAACGCACGACGTCGAGCGCGACGTCGGCCTCCAGCAACGCACGGCGAACCTCGCGCAGCGCTGCGGAAACATCGGCTTCCGAAAGCGCGCCACGGCCTGTCAGTCCATTCAGAATGGATCCAAGACGGTCCTGGAGGTTTTCAAACATCGGCTCTTCCTTGATACGTTTCGGGCGGGTTCTTACCTGCCCGGAAACGTCGTGCTTTTCCTTGACGAAAACAAGACGCAAAGCCAAAAAGCACCCGAGGGCGCATCGCGCTGTCGGGTGTTGACCTCCGGGATCTCAGATCCCGGTCGGCGGCTCGGAGTCGTGTGGCTCGTCGCGGATTGGGCGCGATAAACAGGAAAGCCGCGCGAAAGTCAAGGCAATGCGGACAAATGACCGCATGACCGCCGTCTCAAAAGCCAGGTGGCGAGAGGGCGCTGGCGTCTCATCCAGTGGTTGCAGCAAAAGTACATACTCAAACAAAGTGATGTATTGGCTTGCGCAATCCGCCAGCGTTTCAGGTTTTGCCGATAAATATTGCCACTCCGGCGGCCGAATTCGCTGTCAACGCCAGTTGCAAATTATTCTGCTTATGATTCTACTTTCTACTTAAGTGCGTCCTGTAAAATGATTCGTGAATATCCTTGATGCCGAATGAATCGGCGGAGATATCGAATGTTAAATGCTGATATTGAGAGCTGGGCGCTGGCGCGGGCCCATCATATTGTCCTGAACGAAGGCCTGAATCTTGCCAAGGCGGCACAGGATCTGGATCGCAAGCGGTCCCGCTCGCTGGTCTACGAGCTGAGAAAGGTCATCACCGCAGCTATTGTCGAAGCCCATGCTGCGTCCTTCGATCCCGACGGTGCGCAGCGGTAAAGCCGAACTGCTGCCTCGAAGGGGTCAGCGGACCGCAACGTCTGCCCGGCACTCACCCACTGGTAATTCCTTCGCATTTCCGCCATATACACCGGAAAGACAGACGGAATGATACCCATGAGCGCAACGGTCGAATTTGCGAGGATGAACGGGCTTGGCAACAAGATCCTGGTCGTCGACATGCGCGGCCGGCCGGACAAAGTGACGCCGGCGGCGGCGGTCGCGCTCAATGCCGATCCGCAGACTGAGTTCGATCAGATCATGGCGATCCATGATCCGAGGGCCGAAGGCACCGATGCCTTCATCGACATCCTGAATTCCGACGGCTCGAAGGCGCAGGCCTGCGGCAACGGCACGCGCTGCGTCGTGCAGGCGCTTGCCGCCGAGACCGGCAGGAAGGTCTTTACCTTCCAGACAGTCGCCGGCATCCTGAATGCCGTCGAACACGAGGACGGGACGATCTCCGTCGATATGGGCCGGCCGGTGTTCGATTGGGACAGGATCCCGCTGGCGGAAGAATTCCACGACACCAGCCGCATCGAGTTGCAGATCGGCCCGATCGACAAGCCGGTGCTGCATTCGCCGTCGGCGATGTCGATGGGCAATCCGCATGCGATCTTCTGGGTGGACAGGGACGTGATGTCCTATGATCTCGCCCGCTTCGGACCGTTGCTCGAAAACCATCCGATGTTTCCCGAGCGCGCCAATATCACGCTTGCGCAAGTGACCTCGCCGACATCGGTGACGACGCGCACCTGGGAGCGCGGCGCGGGGCTGACGCTTGCCTGCGGCTCGGCTGCCTGTTCCGCTGCCGTCAGTGCTGCGCGCACCGGCCGAACCGGCCGCAAGGTGACGATCAATGTGGCAAGCGCCAAGCCGCCGGCCACGCTTTCCATCGAATGGCGCGAGCGCGACGATCATGTCATCATGACCGGCCCGGCCGAATGGGAATGGTCGGGCAGGGTCGATCCTTCGACCGGTCTCTGGTCGCGCGAGGGTACCCGGGAGGCGGAGGCGCAGTGAGCGGCATCGAGGTCATTACCTTCGGCTGCCGCCTCAACACATATGAATCCGAAGTGATGAAGGCGCAGGCTGAGAAGGCCGGGCTCAACAACGCCATCCTGGTCAATACCTGTGCCGTGACCGGCGAGGCCGTGCGCCAGGCCCGCCAGGCGATCCGCCGGGCACGGCGCGACAATCCGCATGCCCGCATCATCGTCACCGGCTGCGCCGCGCAGACGGAAAAGCAGACCTTCGCCGCCATGGCAGAGGTCGATGCCGTGCTCGGCAACGAGGAGAAGCTGACCAGCGCCTCCTATCGCAGCCTGCCGGATTTCGGCGTTTCGGCCGAAGAGAAGCTCCGGGTCAATGACATCATGAGCGTCAAGGCGACGGCGCCGCAGATGGTCAGGCACATCGACGGCCATGTGCGCGCCTTCATCCAGGTGCAGAACGGCTGCGACCATCGCTGCACTTTCTGCATCATTCCCTATGGCCGCGGCAATTCCCGCTCCGTACCGATGGGAGCCGTCGTCGATCAGGCCCGCAATCTCGTCGACGGCGGTTATCGCGAGATCGTACTGACCGGCGTCGATGCCACCAGCTATGGCGGCGATCTGCCGGGCGCCCCGACGCTCGGGCTTTTGGCGAAGACGCTGCTGAAGCAGATCCCCGATATCCGCCGCCTGCGGCTTTCCTCGATCGACAGCATCGAGGCCGATGCCCACCTGATGGATCTCATCGCCGGCGAGCCACGTTTCATGCCGCATCTGCATCTTTCGCTGCAGCATGGCGACGACATGATCCTGAAGCGCATGAAGCGCCGGCATTTACGCGCCGATGCGTTGCGTTTCATCGAGGATGCGCGCCGCCTCCGCCCCGAGATGAGCTTCGGCGCCGATATGATTGCCGGCTTTCCCACCGAAACCGAAGAGATGTTCGAGAACGCCGTGAGGCTGGCCGAAGAAGCCGGTATCGCCCATCTGCATGTCTTCCCCTACAGTCCGCGTCCCGGCACGCCGGCCGCCCGCATGCCGCAGCTCGACCGGTCGCTGGTCAAGGATCGCGCCGCAAGGCTGCGCGCCGCTGGACATAGGCTGCATCGATCCCATCTCGATGGGATGATTGGAACCCGGCAATGGCTGCTTGTTGAAAACAACGGCTTGGCGCATACGGAGAACTTCACGCTGGTCGCAGCCCCCGGCCTTCGTCCCGGCGAACTTGTGCCGGTCACGATCACCGGCCACAATGGCAAGCATCTCGACATGCAATTGACGGCCGCAGCAGCGGCCTGACTTTCACGGAATCCCCATGGCGCTCAGTTTCATCAAAAAGGTCTTCACCTTCGGCAAGCCGGCTGAAGAACCTGTGCCTGCGGCCGTGGAGAGGGAGCTGGAGCCGCGTTCGCGCGACGAAGATCTGCCGGTTGCCGACGATCCGGTGCTGGCCGAGGAAATGGATACGGCCGGCGGGCCGGCTGCCGATATTGACGAGGGCGGGGTCGAAGCAGCGGTTGCTGAAGATGATGTCGAATCCTCGATCCTGCCCGCCGCCGACCAGCTGAACGACATGGGTGTCGTGCCGCTCTCATTGCTGGAAGCCGAGGCAGCAGCGGAGGCGGAGGTTGAAATCCAGGCGGTCGCCGAACCCGTTGCGGAACAACCACCTTCTGTCCCTCCGGGACATCTCCCGCACGAGGCGGGAGATCCTGTGGAGACCGGAGCGCTAGAACAGCCGGCTGACCTCGAAGAGATCGTTGAAAAGCTTCCGGAAGAGACGCCGACCGAGCCGGAAGAGATTCCGACTGAGGATGATGCAGGGCTGGATTCGCCCTCCCAGCCAATCTCCCCACTTGTGGGGGAGATGCCCGGCAGGGCAGAGGGGGGCAATCCCACGGCAGAACCGGAGATTGGTTCTCCCATCCTGCCCAGAGGCTTTGCCACCGGGCCGAAGGTCGTTGAGCCCGAGGCCGTTGTCCTGCAGCCAAAACTCAGCTGGTTCCAGCGCCTGCGCAATGGCCTTGCACGCACCTCTTCGCAGCTGACCGGCCAGATCACCGCGCTCTTCACCAAGCGCAAGCTCGATGACGAGACGCTGCAGGATCTCGAAGACCTGCTGATCCAGGCCGATCTCGGCGTCGAGACCGCTATGCGCGTCACCGACACGCTTGCTTCCGAGCGTTATGGCAAGGATGTCACCGGCGAGGATGTCAGCCGGATCATGGCGTCGGAAATCGCCAAGGTGCTGAAGCCGGTCGCCCGGCCGCTGCAGCTCGACCTCTCGCACAAGCCGCATGTCATCCTCGTCGTCGGCGTCAACGGCACCGGCAAGACCACGACGATCGGCAAGCTTGCCGCAAAGCTTTCCGGCGCCGGGCTGAAGGTGATGCTGGCTGCCGGCGATACCTTCCGTGCGGCGGCGATCGAGCAGCTGAAAATCTGGGCCGACCGGACGAATTCCGAATTCATCGGCACCAAACTCGGTGCCGATGCCGCCGGCCTTGCCTATGATGCCTTCGAACAGGCAAAGGCGAAAAAATGCGACGTGCTGATCGTCGATACCGCCGGCCGCCTGCAGAACAAGGCCGAGCTGATGGCCGAGCTCGAGAAGATCGTCCGCGTGCTCGGCAAACTCGATCCCGATGCGCCGCATACCGTGCTGCAGACGCTCGATGCCACGACGGGGCAGAACGCGCTCAGCCAGGTCGAGATCTTCCGCAACGTCGCCGGCGTCAACGGGCTGATCATGACCAAGCTCGACGGCACGGCGCGCGGCGGCATTCTCGTCGCCATCTCCGCCAAGCACAAGCTGCCGGTCTATTTCATCGGCGTCGGCGAGGGCGTCGAGGATCTGGAGCCGTTCGAGGCCGAGGATTTTGCCCACGCCATTGCCGGACTTGGGCAATGATGCCACAGATATGCCGCCGAAAGCCTGCAGGGCACGGCCGGAAACAGTTTCCAGGAAAACAGGTTTGAAGAACGCATGAGCACCGAAAGCGATATCACCCCGTCTGCTGCCGACCGGCATCATCCGCTGCTGAAACTGGCGCTGGAACTCGGGCCGCTGATGATCTTCTTCTTCGCCAATCTGCGCGGCCAGTGGCTGGTGGAGACGTTTCCCGCTCTTTCCGAATTGGGCGGACCGCTGTTCGTCGCGACCGGCCTCTTCATGGCGGCGACGATCATCTCGCTGATCGTTTCGAAGATCGTGCTCGGCCATCTGCCGATCATGCCTTTTGTATCCGGCATCGTCGTCGTCATCTTCGGCTCGCTGTCGATCTGGCTGCAGAACGAGACCTTCATCAAGATGAAGCCGACCATCGTCAACGCGCTCTTCGGGGTGGCGCTGCTCGGCGGCTTGGCCTTCGGCAAGTCGCTGCTCGGCTATGTCTTCAACGCCGCCTTCCAGCTCGATGCCGAGGGCTGGCGCAAGCTCACCATCCGCTGGGGTATCTTCTTTCTCTTCCTTGCCGTGCTGAACGAAGTCGTCTGGCGCAATTTTTCCGACGGTACCTGGGTCGCCTTCAAGGTCTGGGGCACGATGCCGATTACCATCATCTTCACGCTGGCTCAGATGCCGTTGGTGCTGAAACATAGCGTCAACCTGGAAACGGAAGGCGAGAAGTGAGCGCTGCAGAGGCCGAATACCGCGTAAGACACCAGACCTTTTGGTTCGCCGCCTGCCTTGCGGTTCTGATCATTCAGATTGCCGCCGAATATATGATGGGCCGCGTGCCGATCTGCGCCTGTGGCTATGTCAAGCTGTGGGAGGGCGGGGTCAATACCAGCGGCAATTCGCAGCATCTGTCGGATTGGTACACGCCGTCACACATCATCCACGGCTTCCTGTTTTACGGGCTCGCGCATCTCATCCTGCGCGGCAAGCCGCTGGCGGCAAGGCTGCTGCTGGCGCTGGTGATCGAATCCGGCTGGGAACTGCTCGAAAACTCCCCTCTCATCATCGACCGCTACCGCACGGCGACGATCGCGCTCGATTATTACGGCGACAGCATCCTGAATTCGGCGATGGACACCGTCTTCATGTGCGTCGGCTTCTTCTTCGCGCGGCGCGCACCGGTGGCGCTCACGGTTGCGATCGCCATCTTCTTCGAGATTTTCACCGGCTACATAATCCGCGACAACCTGACGCTCAATGTTGTGATGCTGATCTGGCCGGTGGAGGCGATCAAGGTCTGGCAGGGCGGGGTGTAGGGCTTTTTTGTCCCGATAAACCCCTCCCCAACCCCTCCCCACAAGGGGGAGGGACTAACTCGTGGCACCGCCTCGCAAACCAGCCAACTGCACGTACGAG